>CAMLUB010000155.1 GCA_946486515.1 uncultured Clostridium sp. | reverse complement strand
AGAAAGATATTATCAATCTATGGGATGTTCTAAAAGTGAGTTTGAACAAATATATAAGAAAAAGTTAGATGAGTATGAGCAACTAGAAAAATATCTTAGGACAACAAATGGGATAGAGCATTAAAAAAGGAGGTGGGTTCCATTAATAATAAAGTATTCATAGATTTGGATAAAGAAAATACAATACCAAAATTAACTGCTTTTCAAGGACAGATAGATGTAAAGAAAAATGGTAAAATTCTTGTAAAAAATTCTATACTAGAAGATATTGATACAATTACAGAACAAGAATTAGAATATATACTTACAAATTTTAAACAATATATTTCTCCTGTGATGACAAGTATATATATACCGAGTATAAGCACAATGGAAATGATTCGCAAATTAGCACCAGAATGTAAAGTGAGATTTAAAACAGAAAAACCAGGAAGTAATAAACTAGTAGCAATTAGTCCTAAAGAATTTTTGACAGGAGAAACGATTTTTGAAGGTATTTTAAAGGGAATCCATCCAGATTGGAATCATAAGCAAAAACAAAAATACTTATATAATCAAACAGCAAGTATGTTATCATATGATTTAAATGTATTATCACATATACCTAATGCAAAAATCCATGAGAAATATTCAAGGAATATTTTTACTGCGATTATGAAAAATTGGGGAATATGTGATTCATTTGCAGCAATGTATGATTATTTATGTTATAGAAGCGATTTAGAAAGTCAAGTTTTATCAGAAGATGAGCATGATTATGTTATGATAACAGATGAAGAAGGAAATGATTATTTAACAGATCCAACATATGATTCTTTAAGGGTAAAATTTGGATTAAAGGCAGAAAATTATGCCATTTCAAAGGAAGAATTTGAAAAAAATGATCATAATTTAACAGAAGCAGATGTAGATGAATATACTTTTTCAACCATTAGTGAAAAAGAAATGGAAGAATTAGATAGAAGCACAGGATATTTAGAATATTTTGAAGGAAAATATACAAATGAAGAATTAAGTGACCTTGCTAATGATTTAGAAGGAAATACAATTACAGAACAAGTAATTAGTTTTATGAATAGGGTAGGAAAAATAAAAATAATTGGAAGACCAACCGATAGTGATTATGTGTATATAATGAAATGGATATTATCTAAAAGCAAGGATAGAGATTTTGCAAAGAAAATAAAAATATCTAGTCTAGCATATGAAGATACCAAAGAATTGCCAAGGAGAATTATATTAAGAATAGAAGAAGATAATTGGAATAGATATTATACATTTGATTATAAGACCAAAACATATGATGAAATTAGCGAGACAGAATTAAAAACATTAGATAAAGACAAACAAATTAAATAATAGGTATAAAAATTTTAATTTAAAAATGGTTAAAAATTACTTGATTTTTATGTAAAAACTTGATATAATATTTAGCGTATTAAACACATGAGGTGAGTTTTAAAGGGTGTGCCAAAAAATATTTGGTCCTAAAAAACAAAGAACCTTATGGAAGAAATAACAAAAAGGGAGGAATTAAAAATGGCAGTAGTTGCAATGAAACAATTACTTGAAGCAGGTGTTCACTTTGGACATCAAACAAGAAGATGGGATCCTAAAATGGCAGAATATATATTCCAAGCTAGAAACGGAATTCACATCATCGATTTACAAAAAACTTCTAAAAAACTTGATGAAGCATATGCTTTCTTAAAAGAACAAGTTGAAGAAGGAAAAACAGTTCTATTTGTAGGAACAAAAAAACAAGCACAAGAATGTGTAAAAGAAGCAGCATTAAAATGTGGAATGTACTATGTTGATCAAAGATGGTTAGGAGGAATGCTAACAAACTTTGATACAATTCAAAAAAGAATTCAAAGATTAAAAGACTTAGAAGCTATGGAACAAGATGGTACATTTGAAGTATTACCTAAAAAAGAAGTTATTCTATTAAAGAAAGAAATGGAAAAACTAGAAAGAAATTTAGGTGGAATTAAAGAAATGGACAAACTACCAGGTGTTATTTTCTTAGTAGATCCTAAAAAAGAAAGAATAGCTATCTTAGAAGCTAAAAAATTAAATATACCTGTAATCGGATTAGTTGATACAAACTGTAATCCAGAAGAATTAGATTACCCAATTCCAGGTAATGATGATGCTATAAGAGCAGTAAAATTAATTGCCGATGTTATGGCAAATGCAGTTATCGAAGGTAAACAAGGTGAAAGCTTTGAAACTGGAGAAGAACAACAAGAAGAAGTAGCAACTGAAGAACCTACAACAATTGAAGAAGTTGTAGCAAACGAAGAAGAAAATAAAGAAGTAGAAGAATAATAGTTTGTTTAATAAAAGAAGAGTAGGGCTTTTCTGCTCTATTCTTTTTAATATATAAAAGGAGGAATTTATAATGGTAACAGCTAGCTTAGTAAAAGAGTTAAGAGAAAAAACAGGTGCAGGAATGATGGATTGCAAAAAAGTTTTAACAGAAACTGATGGAGATATGGAAAAAGCAATTGAATTATTAAGAGAAAGAGGAATTGCAAAAGCAGCTAAAAAATC
>CAMLUB010000154.1 GCA_946486515.1 uncultured Clostridium sp. | reverse complement strand
TATCAAGGACAAGGAATTGCAAGAAAGTTGGTAGAATGTATTATAGAGAATGCAAAAAAAGAAAATAAAAAGCTCATTGCAGAATGTTCTTATGCCAAGAAAATACTTGAAAAATATGGAAGAATTTAATGTATTAATAAAATTAAATAAATTTTAATAAAATGATTGACAGAGCCATAAATATGTCATACAATACAAACAATAGTTTGCTAATACTTATGAGCAAAAACATCTGGATAAACTGAATTTTATAAAGGATGTGGTTTTATGGAAGAAAAGAAAAATGAGATCATTTTATTTGAAAACCAAGGAGTAAAATTAGAAGTAAACTTGAAAGATGAGACAGTGTGGCTTACACAAGCACAAATGGAGGAATTATTTGATGTAAAACATGCAACAATCAGCGAACATATTAGTAATATCTTTAAAGAAGGTGAACTTGAGGAAAGAACTTCTGTCGGAATTTCCGACAAAAGTACAGGAGGAAGAAAATCAAAAATATATAATTTAGATGTAATTATATCCGTAGGATATAGGGTAAAATCTAAAAATGGTGTAATTTTTAGAAAATGGGCAACAAAAATTTTAAAAGACTATATGTTAAAAGGATATGCCGTAAATCAAAAAAGATTAGAATATCTAGAAAAAACAATAAAATTAATTGATATAGCGAATCGTATGGAAGAAAGATTAGAAAACAATGATGCAAAAGGAATATTAAGAGTAATCGGAGATTATTCAAAAGCACTTGATTTATTAGATGACTATGACCATAGAACACTAAAGAAAATAGATGGAAATATTGATGAAAGAAAGATTGAATATAAAAAATGTATGGAAGTAATAAATAAGTTAAGATTTAATGAAGAAAGTTCACTTAATAGTTTTGTACATAGAAGAGGAGGATAGTAAATATGAAACTTTGTGTGATTAGACATGGAGAAACAGATTGTAATAAAGAAAATAAATATAATTGTAGATATGATGAAGATATTAATGAAACAGGAATAGAACAGGCTAAGAAAGCAGGTGAAAAAGTAAAAACATTAGATATAGACTTAATCATTTGCTCTCCAATGAAAAGGACAAAACATACTATGGAACTGATAAATGTAAATCATGTTCCAGTAATATATGATGAAAGATTAATAGAAAGAGATGGAGGAAAACTTACATTAACTTCTCTAGATGATTATCCTTGTGAAGAATATTATAATTATTATTCCACAAAATATGTCGAAGGATTAGAAACATTACCAGAACTATTTAAAAGAGTACATTCATTCTTAGATGAAATCAAAGAAACATATAAAGATAAAAATATATTACTAGTAACACATGGAGCTGTTGCAATTGCTATGCAATTTTACTTTCAAAAAATACCAGAAGATGGAATGTTATTAAAAACAGGTGGGCAAAAAAATTGTGAAATCAAGATGTATGAAATGTAAAAATTAAAATTGGCTAGCATTTTATGTAAAGAAGAAGAACAAAGAGAAAAACTAGAGAAAGTGGCATATCCATGTAAAGAATTTTGGAAGATTGCATCCGAATACAATATAAATGTAGTATATGGTATAGATGCGCATCATAGAGGACAAATTGAGTTATTTAATGAATTTGTGGAATTAGGAAATGAAATTATAGGGAAAGATATCATTGAAAAATTAAATTTTGTGGATTTGAAGTAAATAAAAAAATGTTGACAATATGATTTATTGAATGATAATATATATAAAAAATAAAACGAAAGAAGAGGGATTAATGATGAAAGATTATTTTGGATATCAAGGAAAAGTTTGTGTTGTAACAGGAGCATCTAGTGGAATGGGAGAAGCCACAGCTAGAATGCTTGTAGATTTAGGAGCAAAAGTTTATGCAATCGATATGAATGAATGTAAAGTAGAAGGAATTACAGAATTTATACAATGTAACTTAGCAAAGAAAGAAGAAATAGATGAAGTATTCAATAAAATTCCAGAACATATTGATTCATTTTTTGGGGTTGCTGGACTTTCTGGTTCAAAAACAGATTATAGAACAACGTTTGATTGTAATTATACAGCCAATATGTATATTACCTTAAATTATTTAAAAAATAGAATGGGTAAAGGTGCTAGTATTGTTTATTGTACTTCTACGGCAGGATTAGAATGGAAGAAATTTAAAAGAGAACAAAACAAAGTCGTGCATAGTAAAACTTGGGAAGAAGTTCAAGAAGTAACGAAAAAATTGGCTTCATTTGCACCTGCAACATTTGCATATATGTATTCTAAAAGATGTTTATCTCAATTTATATGTGAACAATCCGTAGAATTTGCAAAAATGGGAATCAGAATGAACAATGTATTACCAGCATCAACAGATACAGGAATGAAACAAGAATTCCAAGATATGGTAGGAAGTGAAGAAGGATTAATTGCACAAGCAGGATTAGCAGGAAGACTGGCAACATCAGAAGAAATGGCAAGCCCAATGGTATTTTTGAATTCTGATATGGCATCATTTGTATCTGGATTAGATATGGTAGTTGACTATACAGATACATGTTTAAAAGT
>CAMLUB010000153.1 GCA_946486515.1 uncultured Clostridium sp. | reverse complement strand
TCTATACAAAAAATAATTTTCGTTATATAATATGAGAGATTAAATGGAATAATTTGCATATAATTAAGTATTCATAATCGAAAGGATTGAAAGAAATGGAATTAAAACAAATATTAGTAGGTTTAGAAAATTTAAAAGTAAAAGGAGATTTAGATATTGAAATATCTGGAATTGAAAACAATTCAAAAAATGTAAAACAAGGATATTTATTTGTAGCAATACAAGGGTTTTCAACAGATGGTCACCAATATGTGGAAAATGCCATAGAAAATGGTGCAGTAGCCATCATGATACAAGAAGGATGTAATTTAAAAGGAGTAAACATACCTAATAGTGTGACAGTTGTTATGGCAAAAGATACAAGAGAGGGATTAGCGATTATTTCAGATAATTTTTATGATCATCCATCAAAAAAATTTAAATTAATTGGTGTTACAGGAACAAAAGGAAAAACAACAACAACTTTTATGATAAAGGAAATATTTGAAAAAGCAGGAAAAAAAGTAGGTTTAATTGGAACAATTGCAACATATATTAATGGAAAAAAAGTAAAAGATAGTGACAGAACAACACCAGAAAGTTTAGAATTACAACAAACATTTGATGAAATGGTAAAACAAGATGTTGAAGTGGTGGTTATGGAAGTTTCATCACAAAGTTTAAAATTAAACAGAGTAGAAGGATGTGATTTTGATATTGTTGTATTTACAAACTTTTCGGAAGATCATATCAGCCCTAAAGAACACCCAGACATGGAGGACTACTTTAACTCAAAATTAAAATTATTTAACATGTGTAAAACAGGAATCACAAATGCAGATGATTTACATGGAGCAAAAATACCAAGATTATTCCCAGATAGTAATATTACAACATACGGAATTGATAATTATGCAAATCTTTTAGCAAAAGATATCACAATTACAAATTCTTATGTGGATTTCAAAGTGAAATTAAAAGATAAAAATGAAAGAGTAAAAACAGGAATACCTGGAAGGTTTAGTGTATATAATTCATTAGCGGCTATTTGTGTTGCACAAAAATTTGGAATTGCTCCTGAGCCTATAAAAGAAGCTTTGCTAGCGGTGAGAGTACCAGGAAGATCTGAATTAGTAGATAATAAAAGAGAAATACCAATCATGATAGATTATGCACATTCACCAGAAAGTCTAGAAAATATATTACAAGCAACCAAAAGTTATACAAGAGGAAAAGTCATATCTGTATTTGGCTGTGGTGGAGATAGAGATGCTGGTAAAAGACCAATTATGGGAGAAATATCAGGAAGAATTGCAGACTTTACCATTATTACATCTGATAACCCAAGAACAGAAGATCCTAAAAAAATAATAGACCAAATAGAAGAAGGTATGAAGAAAACAAACGGAAAATATGAAGTCATTGTAGATAGAACAGAAGCGATAAAAGAAGCTATCAAAATGGCAACTAAACGAGACATTGTTATTTTAGCAGGAAAAGGACATGAGCCATATCAAGAAATTAATGGAGAAAAATATCCATTTGATGAGAGAGTGATTGTTAGAGATATCATAGATGAATTAGAAAATGAAACAAAGAATAAGAAAAAATAAAACGAAAGAAAGGTTGGATGAAATTGATATTCGAGGCAAAAGTATTGATAATCGCATTTATTGTATCGATTATCATGGGATTTATCATTATACCAATATTAAAGAAAAGAAAAGTAGGGCAAATAGAAAGAGATGACGGACCACAATCTCATTTAAAAAAACAAGGAACACCAACAATGGGTGGGATTATTATCATTATTACCATGACTTTGGTAGTAATAGGAACATATATATATTTATCAAATATTGGAGAAACAGATATAGCTCATAGATTATTACCAATATTGTTATTAACAATTGGATTTGGACTAATTGGATTTATAGATGATTTTAAAAAATTAGTATTAAAAAATACAGAAGGTTTAAAACCAAGTTATAAAATGATGGGATTATTGATTATTTCAGTAGCATATGTTATTTATTTAGTATATGGATTAAAAATAGAAACACAAACTTATATACCAATCATAAAAACATATATGGATATGCCAGTTTTTATCTATATACCATTTGCTATTATTGTTATATTAGGAGCAACAAATGCTGTGAATTTAACAGATGGAATTGATGGCTTATCATCTAGTGTATGTGCAATTATTATTACGTGTTTGGCAATTATTGGAATCAGTTTACAATTATATGAAGTATCTATATTTGCAAGCATTGTTATAGGTGCAGTTCTAGGATTTTTAATGTTTAATATTCATCCAGCGAAAGTATTTATGGGAGATACAGGGTCTCTGATGCTAGGAGGCGTTATATCAGGATTAGCATTATACCTAGAAATGCCATTATTATTACTTGTCATTGCATTAATACCAGTATTGGAAACCATATCTGTTATGATACAAGTGGTATACTTTAAAAAGACAGGAAAACGATTTTTCAAAATGGCACCATTACATCACCATTTTGAGTTATCAGGTTGGAAGGAAAACAAAGTAGTGGTTGTATTTAGTGTAGCAACATTATTGTTATGTATTATTGGACTAAAGATAATATAAGAAATTTAACCTTGTTG
>CAMLUB010000152.1 GCA_946486515.1 uncultured Clostridium sp. | reverse complement strand
AGTAGATGGAAAATATAAAATGGAAAATGTAGAATTAAAATTATTAGGAATGTAACAAAAAAGGGAATTTGGGGACGGACTCATTTTTCCCTTCTTTATTTGGCAATATTGTAAAAAAAATATAGAATATAAAAAAATGAAACGATTTTGCGTATCTAAATTTGAATTTAGAAATTATTAAGGAAAAACATGTATGAATTGCACGGTACTCTCGGTACGAGAGGGTCTGAGTGCATGAATACATGTTTTTCCTTTAGCATTTCTATGAAAATTTAGCTTATACAAAATCGTGTAATGACTTTTATATTCTATATTTTTAGATATTCAAATCAAAAAAGGGAAAAATGAGTCCGTCCCCAAATTCCCTTTTTTAGCTGATTCCTAAGATTGCTTTCGCACGTTTCACATCATCACTAGTTGCATCTCTAATATTTTCTAAATCATATTTTAAACCTAATTTTGTCCATTTATATTTACCAATGCTGTGATATGGTAAAATTTCGACTTTTTGAACTGTATTTAAGCTAGAAATAAATTCTTTTAGTTTTCGTAAATCTTTTTCATCATCTGTAAACCCTGGAACTAATACTTGTCTAATCCAAATAGGAATATTATTTTCATTTAAGTATTTTGCAAATTCCAATTCAAGTTTATTATCAAATCCAACTAAATTTTTGCATTTTTCACTATCAATGTGTTTAATATCTAGTAAAACTAAATCTGTTAAAGTTAATAATTGTTTAATATCCTCTGTTAAAGCGACCATTCCAGAAGTATCAATACAAGTATGAATTTTTTTCTTTTTTAATTTTGTAAATAATTCAATTAAAAATTTTACTTGTAATAAAGGTTCTCCACCGGATACAGTAACACCACCATTTGGAGTGATATAATTTTTATATTTTAAAATCATTTTATAGATATCATCAACAGATTGATATTTTCCTTCTTTCATATTCCAAGTATCACGATTATGACAATATTTACATTGTAAATGACAACCTTGAAGAAATAAAACAAAACGAATTCCTGGACCATCAACAGCACCAAAGGTTTCTACTGAATGTACTTTTGCATAATATCGTAAATCTTTTTCTTTATCTAGTATATTTTTATTTTCTTCCATATTCATAATAGCTCCTTCTATTATTCTTGAAACAAGTAAGGTTGCCAAATTGGCCCGTCCCCTTTGGCAACCTTGATTAAAAACTAAATTTTTTCATGAATTGTTCTATTAATAACATCTAATTGTTGTTCTCTTGTTAATTTTGTGAAGTTTACAGCATATCCAGATACTCTAATGGTTAATTGAGGATAATTTTCTGGATGTTCCATAGCATCTTCCAATAGACTTCTATCAAAAACATTTACATTGATATGATGTCCTGTTTGTTTGAAATATCCGTCTAACATATTCACTAAGTTTGTAATTCTTGTATCTTCATCTTTTCCTAATGTTTTAGGTGTGATTGAGAATGTATATGAAATTCCATCTTCAGCAGAATCAAATGGTAATTTTGCGATAGAATTCATAACAGCTAAAGCACCGTTTGTATCTCTTCCATGCAATGGATTTGCACCAGGTCCGAATGGAGCTCCCATTCTTCTTCCATCTGGAGTATTTCCAGTAGCTTTTCCATAAACGACATTTGATGTAATAGTAAGAATAGATAATGTATGTTTAGAATTTCTGTAAGTTGGATATCTTCTTAATTTATTCATAAATGTTTTTACGATGTCAACTGCAATACTGTCTACTCTTTCGTCATCATTACCGAATTTAGGATAATCTCCTTCAATTTTATAATCAACAGCTAGTCCAGTTTCATCTCTAATAACTTTTACTTTTGCATATTTGATTGCAGAAAGTGAATCAGCAACAACAGATAAACCAGCAATACCACAAGCCATTGTTCTGATAATATCTTTATCATGAAGCGACATTTCAATTGCTTCATAACAATATTTGTCATGCATATAGTGGATAGCATTTAATGCTTTAATATAGATTTTAGCTACATAATCCATCATTTGATTGAATTTCTCCATAACTTCATCATAATCTAAATATTCAGAAGTAATTGGAGCAAATTTTGGAGTAACTTGTTTTCCAGACATTTCATCTCTACCACCATTGATAGCATATAATAAAGTTTTTGCTAAGTTTGCTCTTGCACCAAAGAATTGCATTTGTTTACCAATTTTCATTGGAGAAACACAACAAGCAATTCCATAATCATCTCCTAATGTGATTCTCATTAGATCATCACTTTCATATTGAATAGAAGATGTTCTGATAGACAAATCTGTTGTATATCTTTTGAATCCTTCTGGTAAATTGACAGACCATAAAACTGTTAAGTTTGGTTCTGGAGCTGGTCCTAAATTTTCTAGTGTATGAAGAACTCTAAAAGAGTTTTTTGTAACTAAAGTTCTTCCATCAATTCCCATACCACCAATACTTTCTGTTACCCATACTGGGTCACCACTAAATAATTCATTGTATTCAGGTGTTCTTAAGAAACGAACTAATCTTAATTTCATGACAAAATGGTCCATAATTTCTTGAACTTCTTCTTCTGTGATAGTTCCATTTTCTAAATCTCTTTCAAAATAGATATCTAAGAAAGTAGAAGTTCTAC
>CAMLUB010000151.1 GCA_946486515.1 uncultured Clostridium sp. | reverse complement strand
TTTATTGTTGCTGTTCCATCCATCATTGTAATATTATTATCATCATTGTAATCCATCATTTAGTTTTTCCTCCCTTATCTTTTATATATTTTAAAATTAATATCTTATGTATAAAAAAACTCTTTAATTTTTTCTAAGATTGTTTTAAATACATTTTCATTGTTTTGTGTATCTATACTGCTTGAAACAGTTTTTGCAAATGGTCTTGCTGCTATATATCTAACTAATGCATAACTTGTCCTGTATGTTGGTTTTACAGTACTGATTGCTCTTCCTGTTGAAATTTTTACAGGAATATTTAGGTTGATTTTTCCCGCCACATCACTTTTATTGATATTAACAATACCTTGCCCTGTTAAAACAACATTATTAATTTTATGTTTTAATCCATTATTGGTTATATCTTTATTGATAATTGAAAACATTTCTTCTATTCTTGCCTCAATAATTTCTATTAATTCAGAACTTTTGATAATTCTATTTTTGTTTTCATCCTTTGATGTGTTTAATATGATATCATTATCATTATCAATAAAAGATTTTAAGGCTAATCCATATTGCCTTTTTAATTTGTCTGCTTCTTCTTCTGAAATATTTAGTACGACTGCAATATCATTTGTGATATTGTCTCCTCCTAATGGGATAGAATTGGTATATATGAAACTACTGCCTTCAAAAACACCAATATCAATATTTCCTGCTCCTATGTCTAACAACATAATATTATCATGCAATTCATTACTATCTAATACTAAATTTCTTTCTGCTAATGTAACTGGTACGATTCCATCAATTTCTAAATCTGCCTTTTTAAATATATTGTGTAATTGTCTTACAAAATCTTTATCTGCTAATATAATTTGTGCACTAATGGTAAAACTTGAGCTTAAATTTCCTACTGGATCTGTTACAATTTGTCCATTATCTAATGTAATTTTATCTGGAACAATATCAATTAAAGTCTTTCCATCTGGGATTTCAATGTCTTTTACTTGCATAATGGCATTTTGTACATCTCTAACAGATATTCCAGAATACTTGTCTTTTACATCTTTGGTTATCGAATTCTGGACAATTGTTACATATTTTCCTGGAATCGTTACATATGCTGAATTAATTTTTAGATTAGTTTCTTCTTCAGCATCTTTTATTGTTTTGGCTATACTTAAGCTTATTTCATCTTCATTAATGATTTTACATTTTTTTAGTCCACTACATTTATATGAGGTATTGCTGATAATCTCAATCTGCCCAAAATTGTTGACTTCTCCTACAACGGTGCAAACCTTACTTGTGCCTATGTCAATACCTACTATGATATCACCTATCGCCAAGTTAATTCCTCCATTTATTAGTATATTTTTTCTAAGTGTATATATATTACATTTTAAAAAAAATGTCAATAGAAATTGTAATATTTTTGTAACATTTTTGCAATAATGTTGTAATACTAAAAATACGTTCTTTTTGCTTATTTTATACACTTTTTACGACATTTTCTGCGTTTTTCGTTGAAATAAGAGTTAATCTTAAAGTGCTTTTATCCATTTTCTTTCTATATTTTAAGATAAACTCTTATTTTTTCTTTTCATTTTTTGTAAAATTTAATCTTTTTGTTTGCCTTTTTGATTGTCTTCTTTTTTATCATTCTCTTTTTTGGATGTCTTTTCTTTTATTATATCTGACCATTTTTCAACATAATATCTTCTAATCGTTCCTAAATTCATGAACATTCTCCAAACAAACACAACAATGGCAGCCAAATAAATATCTACATTTAATTTCTGCCCTAAAATGGTTAATAATATAGCTAAAATGGCATTTCCAAAAAATCCTGATATGAAAATTTTTAAATCAAAATTCTTTTTAATTACAGATGCAATTCCTCCAAATACAGAGTCTAAAGCAGCTATAATGGCAATGGCTAAATAGCTTGAATATGTATAAGAAATCATTGGTGCATTTAAGCCTAAAACCGCTCCTAAGATACATCCTATTAAAATGGCAATCAATATCATGTTTTTTCATTCCTTTCATTTGTCTCATTTGGATCGTTTGTCTATGCGACATGGTTACTATAAACATCTCATTGATAACTGAACCTAATATGACATTTATTGTATATATCTGGTTTCAATCTCTCCATTATATTTTCCTATAGTAATATCTTTGTCTTTTTCAATCGTTACTATATGCTCTAAGGTTTGTAATTCTTCTACTTTACCTCCAGTTCCAGTAACAGCACTTTCCATATGAGATTGATTTCCAATTACTTTTATAACATAAGGTTCCAATATTCTTTGACCATTGACTTTTATAAAAGAACCAGATGCAATATACACAATGTCTGTTGTATTGATTATCCTTTGATCGTTAATCGATATAGCTTCTGCTCCTGCGAACTTTAGTGCATTAACAATCACTAGTAAATCATCTGCTGTAATTGGAGTTATATTTTCTCCACTTTCTAAAGTAATCACAATTCCTTCTCCATGAACATCTGTCAATCCTAATAAAGTATTAGTTTGCTCTAATTCTTCTTGTACTAATTGGCTTGCTTCATTATTTGATTCTGCATTATTCTTATATTCTTCTATTCTTTGTTTAGTCTCTTGATATTGTGCATCAATTTCTTCATATCTTGATTTCCAATTTGCTAATTCTGTTTTTAATTCTGATTCTTGCATTTCTTCAATTGCTGTTATATCTGTTTCATT
>CAMLUB010000150.1 GCA_946486515.1 uncultured Clostridium sp. | reverse complement strand
AAAAATATCCAGAAAGAAATTTAAAAGAAGGAGCTATCGTAACAAGATTTGCACCAAGTCCAACAGGATTTGTACATATAGGAGGATTATATCAATCTTTAATTGCTAGAAAATTAGCCAATCAAACAGAAGGTGTATTTTTATTAAGAATTGAAGATACAGATCAGAAAAGAGAAGTAGAAAATGGAATAACAGATATTGTGCAATCTTTAGATAGATTTGGAATAGAACCTGATGAAGGAATGATTTCAGAAACAGAAGGAAAAGGAAATTATGGACCATATAGACAATCTATGAGAAAAGAAATTTATCAAAGTTATGCAAAATACCTAATTGAACAAGGAAAAGCATATCCATGTTTTTGTACACCAGAAGACCTAGAAGAAATGAGAACAAAACAAGAAAATGCAAAAATTAGACCAGGATATTATGGTGTTTGGGCAAAATGTAGAAATATAACAGTGGAAGAGGCAATTGAAAAAATAAACAATGGAGAAAAATACATTGTTCGTTTTAAATCACCTGGACGTGAAGATAGAAAAATAAAACATCATGATGTGATAAAAGGAAATGTAGATTTTCCAGAAAATGATCAAGATATTGTTATTATCAAAGCAGATGGATTACCAACCTATCATTTTGCACATGCAATAGATGATCATTTGATGAGAACCACACATGTCATTAGAGGTGATGAATGGTTATCATCTGTTCCATTACATTTACAATTATTCCATGAATTAGGATTTAAAGCTCCTAAATATGCACATATTGCACCAATCATGAAAAATGATAATGGAAATAAGAGAAAATTAAGTAAAAGAAAAGATCCAGAAGCAGCAGTGTCATATTATGATGAAATGGGAATTCCAAAAGAAGCTGTTAATGAATATCTATTAAATATTGCGAATTCTAATTTTGAAAATTGGAGAAGAGCGAATAAAGATAAATCTATTGATGAATTTGAATTACAATTAAACAAAATGAGTGTTAGTGGTGCTTTATTTGATATGGTAAAATTATTAGATGTAGGAAAAACTGTTATTTCTAAATTTACTGCAGAAGAAGTATACGAAAATGCTTTTAATTGGGCAAAAACATATGATAAAGAATTAGAGGAAATGTTACAAGATAAAGAATATGCTTTAAAAATATTTGGAATTGAAAGAGGAAATAAAAAGCCGAGAAAAGATATTGCAAAATGGTCAGATGTAAAAGAAAACATAGAATATATGTATGATGACAAATTCTTTGCAAAAGAGCAAGAATATCCATATCAAGTGATTCATGAAAAAGAAGATGTTGATAAAATACTAGATTTGTATATGGAAACATACTATGATGAGAATGATGATAAACAACAATGGTTTGATAAAATAAAAGAACTGGCAGGAGAACTTGGATATGCAAAAGAAGTAAAAGAATATAAAGCAAATCCAGATGCCTATAAAGCGCATGTAGGAGATGTTAGCACAGTTTTAAGAGTAGCATTGACTAGAAGAACCAATACACCAGATATGTATGAAATTATGCAAGTATTAGGAAAAGACAGTATAGAAAGAAGATTGGAAATAGCTAGGAAGTAAGAACAATAGTGGGATTTCTTAAACATTTTATCTGTTTATAACATTCCAAAGCCCGCGTTATTGTTCGGCGCCAAATTTTACGTTAGTAAAATTTGTGTGTAATCGTTAGAACGAAGCGACGTAAAAAGGAGATAAAAATGGAATATCAAATAGGAGATATTGTAAGAACTAAAAAAGTACATCCTTGTGGAAGTAAATTGTGGGAAGTTATAAGACTAGGAGTTGACTTTAAATTAAAATGTGAAGGATGTGGACATGTTGTTACTATTCCAAGAGAAAAGGCATTAAAAGTGATTACGAAATTAGAAAAGCGAAAAGAAGATTAAATCATTAGGAATTTTAGTAATATGAATAAATAAAGGTATTTGAAAAAATTATATTAAGAGAGTGAAAGCAACATAAAAGTCACCATTCGACAATATATGACATACAATATATTGTAGTACCAGTAAAGATACTATATGGGAGGTGACTTTTTATGGAGCCACAAGAAAAAATTTACTGTTGCTATGAGAACAATGAGGCAAAATGTAGTAAAAACAAAAACTGTTTAGGAATTGTAGCAATTATTTTATTAACAGCATTTACGTTTGTAATAGGGTTGTTAATTGGTGCAGCTTTGGCGTTAATTGTGTTACTAGCTTTACCAGCAATTATAGTATTAGCAATTATTCTAGGTTTACTGCTATTATTAACTGTAATTCTAATGCTTTGTAACAGAAAAAAAGAAAAGAAATGTAAATGTTGTTGTTGATCATTATTCATAAAAAAGAAAATGATATCAAAAAGAGGGTATTCTTCAATAGAATATCCTCTAAAACATAATCAGTTGATGAAACAATCGTTATTATTAAAATACTTGTTATTAATAAAATAAGAATTCACTATAAAGATTCACTATAAGAATTCATTGTTAAAATGATTATTTATTGTATAGGAAACAATATGAAACTTTAAGTTACCCAACTCAAAGTGAAAATAAATATTAAAATTTTATTTTCAAAAGAAAAATCGACTTTTATCTTGACCACATATAAGATTTTTCCGTATACAAAAAGGTTAGGCTTCCTATATTCGTGAAATACTGCGAAGCAGTCTTCACATGTGTGCATCGAAATCTTTGATTTCGTTAATGCA
>CAMLUB010000149.1 GCA_946486515.1 uncultured Clostridium sp. | reverse complement strand
ATTGATGTATGTGGATCTGAAATGAAGTCTGAAGAAACAACTGGTTCATCTGTATATTCGATGATTCCTTTGAATTCATTTTCAGAAGCTTCTTTCATAGCTTTACAAATTTCTTCATATGTTGTTGGTTTTGCTAAATTACATGTTAAGTCAACAACTGAAACATCAACTGTTGGTACTCTGAATGACATACCTGTTAATTTTCCATTTAATGATGGAATAACTTTTCCAACTGCTTTTGCTGCTCCTGTTGAAGATGGTATAATATTTGCTGATGCTGCTCTACCACCTCTCCAATCTTTTTTAGAAGCTCCATCAACTGTTTTTTGTGTTGCTGTTGTAGCATGTACTGTTGTCATTAATCCTTCTGTAATACCAAATTTATCATTGATAACTTTAGCAAGTGGTGCTAAACAGTTTGTTGTACATGATGCATTTGATACGATGTTCATTTCTGGTTTATATTCAGTATTGTTAACTCCCATAACAAACATTGGTGCATCTTTTGATGGAGCACTAATTACAACTTGTTTTGCTCCAGCATCTAAGTGTGCTTGTGCTTTTTCCATTGTTGTGAATACACCTGAACATTCTAATACATATTCAACACCTAATTCTCCCCATGGGATGTTGTGTGGGTCCATTTCATTATATACTTTTATTTCTTTTCCGTTTACTACTAAATTTCCATCTTTTTCTTCAATTGTTCCATTAAATCTTCCGTGTACTGTGTCAAATTTTGTCATATATGCCATGTAGTCTGCTGTAACAAATGGATCATTTACTGCTACAACCTCTACTCCTTCTTTTGCTAATGCTGCTTGGAATGATAATTTTCCAATTCTTCCAAAACCGTTAATTCCTAGTTTTACTGACATAAAAATTCCTCCTTTATATTTAAAAGTCATTGACTTTTATTTTTTAGTCTTGCTCGACCTTTCTTATTCTATACCAAAAAAGAATACTTTTCAAGTATTCTTTTTTATTTAATAAAATTTTCAAAGAAAATTTCTATTAAATAAAAAAGAAAATATCAATGCACACAAATTTTATTATATAAAATTTGGCGCACGAACAAATACGCGACATATAAGTAATCTAAATGTTACAATTTTTTATCATGTCGCTTTTGTTCTTCTTTTTGCTTTTTAATTCATTTCCACTTTTCCAATAATATCGTTGATATCTTCTACATTACATTTTTTCATATATTCTTCGATTCCTTCAACCACTTTCACACTTGTATATGGGTCTATAAAGTTTCCAGCCCCTATTGAAACAGTTGTTGCACCAGCTAACATAAATTCAATAGCATCTTCTCCTGATACAATTCCACCTAGTCCCATGATAGGAATATTAACTGCTTGTGCTACTTGATATACCATTCTAACAGCTACTGGTCTAATGGCTGGTCCTGATAACCCACCTGTATTATTAGCAAGAACTGGTTTTCTTTTATAAATATCAATTTTCATAGCCAATAATGTATTAATCAAAGAAATAGCATCTGCTCCACCATCTTCTACACCTTTTGCAATTCCTGCAATATCTGTTACATTTGGCGTTAATTTTACAATTAATGGTTTGTCCAATACTTTTCTTACTTCACTAGTTACTTTCTTAACTCCTTCATACGTATTTCCAAATGCCATACATCCTTCTTTTACA
Organism: uncultured Clostridium sp.; assembly: GCA_946486515.1. Classification (GTDB taxonomy): domain Bacteria; phylum Bacillota; class Clostridia; order TANB77; family CAG-508; genus CAG-269. The sequence goes on along the minus strand of CAMLUB010000149.1, from coordinate 1,119 downwards.
TTTGGACAAGATAAATTTAATTCTACACCATCAATATCTAGATTATTTAATATCTTACATAATTCTACATATTCATCAATTGAACTTCCACATGCATTGACAATGATTTTTGTATCAAACTTTCTTAAAAAGGGTAAATCATTATTTGCAAAATATTCTACTCCTGGATTTTGAAGTCCAATACTATTTAACATTCCACTTGGTGTTTCACATACTCTTGATGGCTTGTTTCCACTTTTTGGTCTTAAAGAAGTTCCTTTTGTAATAATGGCTCCTAATTTTCCTAAATCAAAAAAGTCGGCATATTCTCTTCCATAACCAAATGTACCAGATGCCACAGTTACTGGATTTTTCATTTCGATTCCTGCAAAATTTACTTTTGTATTCATATGTCTCATTCCTTTCTTCTAAAAGATTTGATTTTTACAACCTTTTCATTTTGCTTTTCTTTTAATGATTTCTGTTTGCTGTTGCAAATCAATATTTGAAACTTCTTCAATAAATTGTATGATTTTTTCTAATTTCAAATATTTCGGCTTTTCATTTATTTCATTCATATATTTTTTTATTTTTTCCATAACTTCTATATGATATCTTTTTATGATTTCTGCATTCAAGCAATCATAATCATTATGAAATGTATCATGATTTTTCTTTGCTTGTTTTGCTTCTTCTCTAAAATAAATTCTATCAAAATAATCATCTGTTAGTAGATGGATAAAATATCCTTTCCAATAATCTTTTCCTAAATCTACTTTTTCATCTTGCAAAAATTTATCCAAATAGATGATTTGGTCATCTCTTGCCCAATCTCCCCATTTTCCATAATGTGTTTCACTTTTAGAAATATGTTTATTTTCTATGGGAATATAATCTGGAGCAATAGAGCCTTCTATAAATTCATCCATATTTTTTATTTCTTTTTCATGTTTTTTTGCATATTCTTTTGCTATGGCAATATGTATTGTAAATCCTGGCATTTTATTTTTTCCTCTTTCTCTTATTTTTGATTTAATTTTGAGTAAAAGTTAAAATCCTTTATTTTATACCATTTTTTCGGATTAAATCTCTACATCTCTTGCGTTAAATACTGGTCCACCTTTACAAACATGGAAATAT
>CAMLUB010000148.1 GCA_946486515.1 uncultured Clostridium sp. | reverse complement strand
TGATGTGTATTTGGTAATTAAATGATTTTTCCAAAGATGTAAAAATATAAGGAGATGATAAAATTGAATGGAAAAATTATTAAGTTATTTATAAGTAGTGTTTTATTTTCTTTTATATTAATACCAAATACTTCAGCATTAACAACAGAAAATAGATTAGTTTTAAATAATGGCAATTCGGTTACTTTTTCTGAATTAAAAACTACCTTATGTAATAGTGAAGTAGGTACAGTTATATTTCCTAAACCATTATCTGTTGATGGAAAAAATATTGAATTATATTGTACTTTTGAGGACAGAGAATTAGCAGTTGAAGAATTATATGATATGTATCCTGAAGCATTCAAATACTTATACGACAATTATGATTTACCATCAGTTATTACACCTGATAATTGGAAAGTTTTTGACGAAGCAATAACTTCATCTTATGATGATGTCGAATTAAGTCATGAAATGAATATTGATTTACTTGCCATAAGTGCTTTTTTTGATATTTATGAAAATAATGAAGAAAATGAAGAAATAAAAGAGCTAGTAAATCAGTATAATGATCTTTTTAAATATTCAAAAAAATCCGATTCAAGTTTATTTATAAAGAATCAAATAAATCAACTTATTCCTGATTATTCTTACAAATTTAACACTTCTTCTACATTATCTACTTATGCAAGTTCAAAATATAATAAAACTCGTGCAATTGACTATGCAGTTACTTATGCTACAACTCCTAATAAACTTGAATTTGGCTATCTTGGTGATAAAGATTGCACTAATTTTGTTTCACAAATTATAGATTATGCAGGATATCCACAAAACTATACTGGTAATCAGAAAACTGGTTGGTGGCATCGCTCAAATGTAAATGCACATACTTATTCTCTTTCATGGACTGCTGCTGATGCTTTTGCAGAATATATGGGTGTATCTTATAAGACAACAGATTTAACAGCTTGGAGTAAAAAAGCTCAGGCTGGTGATGTTATTGGCTATGACAAAAAAAATGATGGCAATTTTGAGCATTTAGGCTTTGTAACTAAGGCTAATGGAACAGAAAAAAAATATACATATGATGGAAAATCCATTCTCTACTATGACTTAAAAATTGCTCAACATTCTAAAAATTATCATCAATGGACATCTGGTGGAGCAAGTGGCTGGGTAAAACTAGTAGAACTTGGATATGGATATGGTATTTTGGTAAAATAAAAAGAATTAAAACATTGTAATGAAATATCATTACAATGTTTCAGGCCGTTGACAAAGTAAAATTTTTGTTAATGGCCTTCTAATTTTATAAAAAATGTAATATAATGGAAATGCGAGATATGCTCGATTCTAACCAAATTAAGCAAAGATATCTCGCTTTTTTAATGGAAATATGAGATAATAGAGATAGGTTAGAATCGAGAGTGATAAAAAATGATGACAAGGCAAACCTTTAGAAATGATTGTATTATATTAAAAACAATAGAAGAAATAGTACCTAAGGAACACTTAGTAAGAAAGCTAGATGCAGCGATAGATTTAAGCTTTATAGAAGATAAAGTTGAAAATCTGTATAGTTCATTTGGAAAACCAAGTGTTCCACCAATGGTACTTTTTAAATTGCTAATAATAAATTATACATTTGGAATTAATTCTATGAGAAAGACATGTGAAGAATGCGAAGTAAATATGGCGTATAGATGGTATTTGGGGATATCAATAGATGATAAAGTACCAAATTATAGTACATGGAGTCAGAATTATATAAGAAGATATCGTGGAAGCAAAATATTTAAAACAATATTTAAAGAGATATTAAAACAAGCGAAAAAATTTAAAATGTTAAATTTAAAGACAATATATGGAGATGGAACGCATCAAAAAGCAAGTGCCAATAAAAACAAATATGAAGATGCTGAAATAGAAATAGAAGCAAAATCATATGATGAAGAATTAATAAGAGAAATCAATGAAGAAAGAGCAAAGTTAGGAAAGAAAGCATATACCAGTATTGAAAAAGTAGAAAAAGAATTTGATGAAAAAACAGGTGAAGAAATAGAAGTTAAACAGACAAAACATATAAAAGTTAGTAAAACAGACCCAGAAAGTGGATATTATCATAAAGGAGAACATGAAAAATGTTTTGCATATACTCATCAAGCATTTAGTGAAGGAAATGGATTTGTGATAGGTTGTGGTACTAATCCTGGAAACATGCATGACAGTGTTGCATTTGAGAAAGTATTTGATGAAGTAATAGAAGAATATAATGAAGAAATAGAAAATGTATGTTTAGATGCGGGATATAATACACCAGCGATATGCAAAAAAATAAAAGATTCAGGTAAAAATGCATTAATGCCATATAGTAGGCAAAAAGGAAGAAAAGATAAGGAGTTAATGCCAAAAAAGGAATATGAGTATAATAAAGAACTAGATTGTTATGTATGTCCAACAGGAGAAATACTAGAACTTAAAAACATTGATAAACAAGGTTACAAGATTTATAAGTCAAATCAAAGGAATTGTGAAAGTTGTCCTTTAAGAATAAAATGCACAAAAAGTAAAAATTATCAGAAAGTGCTTACCAGACACATATGGCAAGATTATAAAGATGAAGTAAATTTAAAAAGATATGGAGAATTATTTAAAAGCGAATACCCTAAGAGAAAAGAGACAATCGAAAGAATATTTGGAGATTGCAAAGAACAACATAGTTTAAGATTTACAAGAGTAAGAGGATTAGAAAAAAATTCTAATCAAGCACTCTTAATTTTTTCATGTCATAATCTCAAAAAAATGTCATTATGGA
>CAMLUB010000147.1 GCA_946486515.1 uncultured Clostridium sp. | reverse complement strand
TTGTAGCATCATATCCTTTTTCAGCAAATAATTTCATTGATGTTTCAAAAATTTTCCTTTTTGTTTTATTCATTTTTTAAACATCCTTTCAATATGATATATCAATGTTTATATTATATATGCAAACACTGAATATTGCAATATTTTTTTATCCTTTTATACTAATTGTTCAAATATTCGTTACAGTTCAGACCTAATCATCTTAAGGTAGGTGTGATACATGATATTTTTAAGAATTCGAATGCGACCAGAGTCATTTTAGAAATTTTTAAGCAAAAACTATAAAGGGTCCTGTTTCCAGGTATTGTTATAGTTTTTGCTTTAGAATTTCTTAAATGGGAATCGAAGGGTAGCCGAGAATCTTAAAAATATCATGTATCACACCTACCTTAAGATGATTAGGTCTGAACTATAACAAACATTCAACATTTCTTATCTTATTATGCATATAACACAAAAAATGAATATCTTAATAGCCACATTACGTAATAATACATAATTTACACACTTGATTCCTAAACTGTTTAATTTATCAAATTGGCATACAATTCTATGTATATCTTCTGAAGAAGATATTTTTTTACTTTCCATATATTCTTTAGCTAAAAATCTTGCTTTTATCATAGCATCATTTTCCAAATAACTTCTTACAAAATAATAAACAAATCCTCCCATAATTAAAATCACCAAAAACATCATTGCATATGGAAGTAATTTCAGTAGCTTTAAAATAGATATCACTATAAAATATAACATATAAATGTTTGAATATATGAAATTAAACAATAATATCTTTCTATTCTGAATAGAATGTAAACATTCGTGTGCAATGGTTTGTATTCTTGTAAAACTTTCTTGTAGATTGGCAATGATAATTTTATTAGATATGGCAATATATAATGAATTTGTTGCATTTTTATCTTCTTCTACAGTAACACTCCCATTTCTTAGCATTTTTAAATATTCTTGGCACATCTCTTTATTATCTGGATATTTTTTAGCTATTTCATCTAATTTTTCATTTTTAGCTATTGCTACGATTTGTTTTTTTCCACATCCGAATAGCATTCTTACACTAACTATCGCACAAATTAAAAATATAATAATGATTTCAAATTCCATTTTATGCATTCCCCTCTTCTATATTATCAATATCAATGAATTTTTTATGTTAAAAGCTAATACTTATAAGATTTTTTATCATCCTACATGTATTAGCTTTGCTCTAAAATATCTACTTCTTATATATGATGCTAATTCTCTTACATAACATCTCTTACAGCCTCACCAATAATTTTATTTACATCTGTCAATAAAATATTAAATTTCATTTCTGCATCAAAATATTTTTTTGCTTCTTCTATTTGTATTAATTCTGCATATAATTCTTTCATTTTGTTTGTTTTCTCTTCATCTTCTTTTCCTGTTTGCATTTGTGTTAATTGTGCATTATATCTTGCAACTTCAAACTCACCTATTTTCTTTTTTAAGTCAAGATTTAATGCCAATGCCTGTCTTGCCATTTTATAATTCACATATTCTTCTGATTCTTTTATTTCTCCTGCCAATCGATTGGCTGTATCATATACATTCATCATTTACACGTCCTTTCTATCTATTCAGTAACTGTATTGGTTGTTCCAGCAGTTTCTTCTGTTCCTTCAATTTCAACATCTGCATTTGTTGGACATATGTTCACAAATGTATTTCCATCATTTACTTGAATGACATTTCCATTCATGTCTTGATAAATTGTTTTTTCATCCCTTGCATTTTTAATACATTGAATTTGGATTGCTCTTCCATTTGTAATATAGTATCCATCAAATGTTCCTATATTTTTTAAACCTTGTCTACCTTTGTTTTCTGAATCTGTTAAAGTATAATTATTACAGAAAGTGATGATAATATTTTTCGTTGTAATCGCTTCATCAGTATCCCAATCTGTTTGCTCTTCTCCTCTTGCATATCTTACATATACTTTATTTTCTTCATCATATTCATAAGTTACAGTTTGTAAATCTGAATGTGGTATTGTTACTTTATCTGCTACTAACCCTTCTTCTAAATTTACTTCATCTACTACATAATTTAATACACTTCCTTCTGTTGATGTTGTTCTATAATTTTTACTTTTTGCTGATTCTAATAATTTTTCTGTACTTGTTACTGCATTATGTGGTGCATACTTGTCTTTTACTCTCCAGAAGGTCGTTCCATCTTCTGCTATACCATTGATATCATCTATATCATATTTTTTAATATCACTTTGTGCTTGAGGACTTTGTCCAAAATGCACATATATAGCATCATTTTCCATTGCATAATCTATAAAATAATGTCTAGCACTTCTAACTGGTCCTATCTTATCTAAATCAACACCCTTAAATAATGCCATTAATCTGGTCTCTCCACCCTCAACAATGATTTCATATACCATATATGCTTGATTTAATCCAGCTTGTGGCCAAGCATCACTGTGATTATCAATCATAACTGCAAATGGTCTATCATTCCCACTAAATACTTGTACTGTCTTTTCTTCTGCTGCTACCGTTTCTTTTTTTTCTTCATCTAATATTGTTTCTGTATTATTTTTGTCTTGTGTGATTTTATATGCTAATACACCACCTGCTACAATAATTAAAATAACTAATATAGCTATTAGAACTTTCACTCCACCTGTTTCCTTTTCCATGTGTGCTCCCTTCTTCTATCGTAATATATTTAATGTTTCTAATACTTTTTCTTCCTTTGTACGCATTACCTTTTTATCTTCTTCTTCCATATGATCATATCCCATTAAATGATAAAATCCATGAACCA
>CAMLUB010000146.1 GCA_946486515.1 uncultured Clostridium sp. | reverse complement strand
TTGTAACCATATTTAATAGTATTGTTGGAATATCATTTCTATCTATTCCTTGTTCTTCTAGCTTTTGGTACAACTCTACACAATATTCATTTTGTATTCTTTGTATTAAATTATTTCTTTCTTCAATTGTAAATTCTTCTATTCCTATTTTTTGCCAGTCATATAATGCAAATATTGCTTCTGCATAGTATTCTTCTTTGGTTATTGTTTCATTTCTTTGTGCTTTGGAAAATGTGGTACTCATTATATTTTTAATATTTGATAGCCCACCATTTTCAACTATTTCTATCTGTTCTTCCTCAGATAATTCTTTTATTTTATCTATTACTTTAATTTCTTCATTTCTTAAATCTAAAGAAACTGATTCACTTAATTTAACACCTCTATTACTTAGTCTTGTTATTATTTCTGGTTCTATTCTAAATCCATTATTTGATATATATTCAATGATTCCTTTATATTTTGGATTATTTTCAGTTATTTGTTCTAGTAGTTTTGTAAGTTCTTTTGCATTTGATTGTGATTTTGCTAGATAAAACATATTTTTCACAATAGAATTTGCTTGTCCATATTCTACTTTTCCATCTGTTAAGTCATACATTTCTTCTATTGATATATTATCTCTTACACTATATTCATTTAACAATGTACTGTTTTCTGGTATTTCTATACTTTTACCTTCATTTGCAAATCTAATTACTTCTCTTTTTAAATCTTCAATTACTTGTTTGTCTTGTCCTTCTACTTGTTGTAATAAAGCAAAAATATCTACTATTTCTTTTGGTATATCTATTATTTCATCTTTTTCAATATCACCATAATGAATTAATTCTAATGATGAAAACGCATTTCCAACTGTTTGAACGAATAGATTGTTATTAGCAGTATGTGGAATTATTGGTTCCATGCCTCCTACTCTTTCAAGTAGAGTTAGTTTTGCAATTATTTTGTTTTTTTCTAATGATTGTTCTTCATTTAAAACTTGATAACTACTTATTCTTGCAACTGGTGACCTATATGAGATTCCTTTTCTTGGTTTTGCTTTATTTGGGTCTAGTGGTTCTTTGCTATTATATCTTGTTTCTATCGCTTTTTTTATTTCATCTTCTGTTTTACTATTATCTATTTCATTTATTGTTTCTATAATTTTACTATCGTTACTTATAGAAGAAATATATTCATCTACTTTTTTAGATATTTCTTCTAACATATATTGTCCAGCATTTATAACTTTTTCTCCTAATTCTTTTTTAGGTACTTTTACCATTACATATCTGTCTTTGTAAAATCCTCTTCCATAAGAAATAGACACATTACCATTGCTTGAAAGTGAAATACAATTTGTATCTTTCCTGTAATGCATCTTTATATGATCATATATTTGTTCCAAACTAATTTCAACATCTTTGCTATATTTAGGTGTTCCATTTTCTGGATTTTTTTCATATCTTTCTCTATCTGTTCTTATTCTTTCAAAATTCCCTGTTTCATCTAATATTGTTCCAGTTTCTAAATCTTCATTATCTGCCATGTTTAATGCACGAAAAAAATAATAATTTTCTTCATCTTCAATTATATTAAAATTATCCATATCAAATATATTTTCCATTTTAATTATTCCTTTGTTTGTACTTTATCTATAGAATATTTTATCATATTAAGTCAGAATATAAAAGATTTTCTGTTTATTTTGTACTTTATTTTTGTAACAATTCAGACCTCATCATCATAAGGAAGGTGGAATAGATTATATTTTTAAGATTCTCGGCTACCCCTTCGATTCCCATTTAAAAAATTCTAAAGCAAAAACTATAACAATACCCGAAAACAGGACCCTTTATAGTGTTTGCTTAAGAATTTCTAAAATGACTTCGGTCGCATTCGAATTCTTAAAAATATAATCTATTCCACCTTCCTTATGATGATGAGGTCTAAATTGTTACTTATTTTTTTCTGTAAACGTTACAATTCACAGCCCAATAAATGTGCCCAAAAGAAACGTCCCCAATGAGACATTTACTTATATAACCTTTTAATATGTTGAATAGCTGTTTTTTCTAGCCTTGATACTTGTGCTTGCGAAATTCCTATTTCTTCTGCTACTTCCATCTGTGTTCTTCCATCAAAAAATCGTTTATTAATAATCATTCGTTCTTTGTCATTTAATTTATCCATCGCTCCTTTGATAGTCATTTTTTCTGCCCACAATTCATCTGTATTTTTGCTGTCTTTTACTTGATCCATGATATATATACTTTCTGAACCATCATTATATACTGGTTCTTGTAAAGAGACTGGGTCTTGTATAGCATCTAGGCTAAAAGCAATATCTTCTTTAGTTACTTCTAATTCTTTTGCAATTTCTTCTACATTTGGTTCTTTGCCATATTCTTTTGTATAACGCTCTTTAAATTGTATGACTTTATATGCTAAATCTCTGACTGATCTACTCACTCTTATACTATTATTATCTCTTAAATATCTTTTGATTTCTCCGATAATCATAGGTACCGCATAAGTACTAAATTGTACATTTTGACTTAAATCAAAATTATCTATTGCTTTGATAAGTCCTACACATCCTACTTGAAATAAATCGTCCGCATTTTCTCCTCTTCCGTAAAATCTTTGTATAACACTTAACACTAATCTTAAATTTCCATTAATAAATATATTTCTTGCTTCTTCATCTCCTGCTTTTATTTTTATCAAAAGTTCTTCCTTTTCTTCTTTACTTAATAGTGGTAAATTTGATGTATTAACTCCACAGATTTCAACTTTATTTAGCAAAAAGAAAACCTCCTTTTAAGAAATACTTACTTTTAGTATTTCCTAAAAAG
>CAMLUB010000145.1 GCA_946486515.1 uncultured Clostridium sp. | reverse complement strand
GTGTACCAGATTTATTTTTAAGATTTAGAAGAAATTTAGATCCAGAAGACAGAAATGCATTTTTTATAGAAGAAATTAAAAGAGCTTCTGAAAATATAGTATATCGATTACAAGATTTACAAATGAAGATATAATAAGGAAAGGAGACCTTATAATGACACTAATAAACATATTACTAATTTTAGTGGTTTTAGGTATTGCTGTATTTGCAATCTACTACATTCTAAAAAGAAAAAAGAATGAAGAAGTAGAAAATGCGATTAACATAGATGATAAAACATATACACTAGATGTTATGCAAGCTTTTGTAAAAAGAAGATTAGATGAAATAACCAAGGTCAATTTATATGATATCGGTCTTTCAGAAGAAGAATTAAAACGAAGAAAAAATAAAAAATATGAATTAAAGAAAGCTTTAAAAGGTTGTACATATGGTGATGTCAATGATAAAAAATACGTAAAAGAATTGATATATGATTTATTAGCACAAGAATATGGTGTAGACGAAACCAATATATCAAAAGCCATTCCTTTTGATATACCTTCTTTATTAACTGCACAAGACAAATTTGATATATTAATTTATGTATTCAAAAAAGAATTTGGATATGAAGCTTTATCAGAATTAATTAAAAAATACAATTTGGATGTATTAAAATATGTTGAAGGAGAAGCCAAACCATCTTATGTAATTACAGAACAAGAAATAAATGATATCTATGAAAAAGAAAATATAACCTTATCATTTGGAGATAAATTATCAGTTGTCGTACAAAGAATTTATCAACATTACAAAGGATATAGTAGTATAGATGAGATTAGAGATATGAACATAGATGGTGTTTCTGGTGGTGTATCAGGATTACCAGAAAGTTTCTTAAGCCAAGTTGCACAAACAGATGGAGATTATTTAAGTCAAATTGCAGAACATAAAGTGCCACGTGCCTGTGATAGTATTTGGATTATGTTTAGAGGTAAATCTATTCGTTTAGCCTTTCTATCATTTGGTACAGAAGCAGAATTAAAAAGAGTATGTCAAAATATTTATAAATACAATAATCCAGGACAATTATCAGATACAAATGGTTATAAAATCAATGAAATGAAAGATGGTTCACGTGTTGTTGTAGTAAGACCATCAATGTCAGAAACATGGGCATTTTTCGTAAGAAAATTCGATGTTCAAAGAGCAGCATTAGAGCAAATTGTACATGGACCAGGAAAAGAAAATGCCATCGATTTACTAAAATACTTAGTAAAAGGTGCCAGAATTATCTCACTAACAGGAGAACAAGGATGCCGGAAAAACAACCATGCTAATGGCTATGATAGAAAATATATATGAAACCATGAACCTTCGTATTACAGAAACAGCCTTTGAGTTACACTTAAGAAAAATTTATCCAACAAGAAACATCTTATCTATGAGAGAAACAGAAACCATTTCTGGACAAGACTGTTTGGACGTTCAGAAAAAGACAGATGGTTCTGTTAATATCATCGGTGAGGTTGCAACTGACCCTGTAGCATCTTGGATGATTCAATCAGCACAGGTTGCATCAAAATTCACCTTATTTACACACCACGCAAAAACTTTCCCAGACTTAGTAACTGCATTAAGAAACTCTATGTTAAGAGCAGGTGTGTTCAAAGATGAAAAAACAGCAGAGGAACAAGTTGTACAAGTATTAAATTTTGACATTCACTTAGTCAAAGACTTTAGAGGTAGAAGATATATTGAAAGAGTAACAGAATGTATACCAGTAGAAAATAAAAATGAATATACATTTGACCATAGAAATGAAAAAACATTAGAAGGAAAATTCGACAAATTCTTTGACAATGCAACACATTATTTTACAAAATCAACAGATAAAAAGTTATATATTTACAGAAATATATTAGAAAATATTGACGGAGAATATGTAATGACAAATCCAATTACAGATCAAAATATCAAAGAAATGAGAAACAATATGGATGAATCAGACGTTGAAGGATTTGATAATTTTATTGAAAGAAATTGGGGAAAACAAAAAAGAGAAATAGCAGAAAGAAGTAGAGTTACTTTGACAGAAGAAAGAAGAGGAAGACCAAGAAAAGCCGAAATATAAATGGAAAAGGAGGTGCTATTCTAAGTGTCTAATCAAGTACTTTTTTACATAATGGGTGGATCAGTCGCTGTATTAGTGGTAATTATATTGATATATTATATATTATCTAGAAAAATGCAGAAATCAGAATATAGACAAATTAAAAAATTACAACAAGGAACAAAAGAGAAAACCTTTTCACTAGAAATTTTATACCAACAATTATATATTAAATATGTTAGAATACCATTTTTAAAGCGATACATACTAAAATTAAGAAGAAGATTAGAAATTATTAATATAGATGATGAGTATAATACCAGAAAAGATTCCGCAAAAATATTAACTAAGGCACTTCTAATAGTAATTCCAGTAGCCATATTAACCATTATCATTACACATAGTAGTTATTTAATCATGTTTACTTTATTAATATTTGAATTGTTTATGATAGATACATTAATTGATGGATCAATTGACAAAAAAGATACTAACTTATTAAAAGAGCAATTAGACTTTTTCTCCGAAATTAGACATGCTTATCATGAATTTAACATGGTAGAAGAAGCAATATATCAAATATCACAAGATGATGAAAGAGATATATCAAGGCAAGGTGAAAAAATTTATGAAACTTTAATTGCAGATGATCCAGAAATGGAACTAGAAAAATATTACGATATTGCACCAAATGTATTTCTAAAAGAATTTGCAGGTATATCTTATTTAACAAAAGAATTTGGTGATAGAAAA
>CAMLUB010000144.1 GCA_946486515.1 uncultured Clostridium sp. | reverse complement strand
GTAAAACCAGAAAATCTTATGCATATGTATCAAAAAGATGTTGTTCATTTGGAAACTTTACAACAATTAAAACAAGAAAATATTTCTTTTGACAACTTAGATATAGAACAGCAAATCATTGATAGTTATATGAAAATAAGAGAAGAAAAAAATCCAGATGACCAAGAACTAAAAAAATATATTACTTTATATAAAACTTTACAATTAAAAGGACTATCAGAAAGTGATAGAGCAGAAAGAGCAGATGAATTTATTGTTAATCTTGGTGACAGAATAGAAAGTGATATACAAGAAGGAAAACAAAAAAGAGAATTTGAGGCAAAAGATAGAAAACAACTATATGAATTAGGTGTAATTCCAATTGATACAGTAGTACTTTGGGGAGAAAAAGAGGAAATCATTGATTTATTAACAAGCAAAACATTACTTCCAAAAGATATTAGAAAATTATATCAAGATAGAAGAATCATACTACATGATTTTCAAGACATTATGGAATCACATAAGATAGAAACTGGACAAAAGCTTCATTTAGTTAACACTGTATTTTCTAATCATGAAGTTGCTGAAATAAGACAAGACTTGATAGCAAAGATAAAAGGATTAAAAAGTACAGCAAATTCAGAAAAAACAAAAGGAAAACAAGGAGATATAAATAACAAAGAAGAAAAAACAAAAAAAGTTGAGGATAGAAATTGATATATATTTGATACAGCAGAAAGATATAATGCTTGGATAGAATCAGACGAAGATGTTAGGATGTCACTTTTTAATGATGGACATGTAGCATTTCAATTGCCAAATGTAAGAGATGGTATTGTCGTGATAGAGCAGTTATGGAAAACAAAAACTGTTGAAGAAAACGGAATAAAAGAAAAACAATTAATAGATAACTATGGAGCAAATGGATATGTACTTACAATAGAGGAATATGAAAAATATAAAGACAGATTTATAACAGAAGATAATAGAATAAAAAGATCAGAATTAATTAATCTTGTACAAGAACTTCCTAATTTGGAACAAAAAGGTATTTTAAGAGAATTAATTCATACAAAAAATAAATATACAAGAGATGTTCAAACATTATTAGGAATGCCAAAGAATTTGGCAAGTGCAAGAACAGAAAGACAAAAAGAAAAAGCTCTAAACACATTAGATGAGAGTGCAGAATATACTCCAAAGGAAAAAGAAAAAATCAAAAAAATACATATTATGTGGGAACAAGTAAGAGAAAGCAGAGATCATTATAGAGAGCAATAGGGATCAAAAGAAATTTCTATCAAGTATTTGGAAATTGTATGAAAAGAGTTTTGCTCTAAATGTTGCACAGAATCTTTTTCTGATGAAAAAATTTGCTTTGCTCTAACGATTGCATATAGCCTTTTACAATAAAGGAACTTTGAGAGTAAATATTACTTATAGAGAATTTCAATAAGGACAAAGGAATGAAATGAAATGTTTGATATAGAAGAAGAATTAAAAAAACTACCAGGAAAACCTGGTGTATATATAATGCATGATAAAGATGATAACATTATCTATGTGGGAAAAGCTGTTTCTCTAAAAAATAGAGTTAGGCAGTATTTCAGAAAAACCAATAAAACTGCTAGAATTGAAAAAATGGTTTCCTTAATTGATCATTTTGAATATATTGTGGTAGATAATGAGGCAGAAGCATTAATATTAGAATGTAATTTAATCAAAAAAAATAGACCTAAATTCAATGTATTATTAAAAGATGATAAAACTTATCCATATATAAAAATTGATGTAAAATCAGAATATCCAGGAGTATATTATACAAGAAGAGTCATTAATGACGGATCAAAATATTTTGGACCATATGCCAATCCAGGGGCAGCAAAAGAAATGTTAGACTTTATTAAAGAAAGATATAAAATCCATCAATGTAGAACGTTAAAAGAAAGAACAAGACCATGTTTAAATTACCATATAGGTAGATGTTTGGCACCATGTATGGGAAATGTAGATAAAAAAGAATACCGAAAACAAGTAAATGAAATCATCGATTTATTAGAAGGAAAAACAGATAAGGTTTTAAAAGATTTAGATTTACAAATGAAGGAAGCATCTCAAAAAATGGAATATGAAAAAGCAGCGTATTTAAGAGATAGAAAACAGGCAATCGAAAGAGCTTCAAGCAAGCAAAAAGTATCGAATATATCAGAAAATAGTATTGATGTTATTGGAATTGCAAAATCAGACATAGAAGTTTGTGTAGAAATCTTTTTCGTAAGAGGAAGTAAAATGATAGGAAGAGAGCAATACTTCTATAAAGATTTAAAAGACATGGAAGATAAAGAAATTCTTTCAGGATTTATCAAACAATATTATTTTGACAATCCAAATATTCCTAGTAAAATTATGATAAGAGAAGAAATCGAAGATAAAGAAGCAATTGAAAGTTGGTTATCTACAGAATTAGGAAAAAAAGTGGAAATCAAATCACCTAAAAAAGGAGAAAAATTAAGATTTGTAGAAATGGCAGAAAATAATGCAAGAGTAACACTAGATAATAAAGAAAAAGATAAAAGTGAAATTTTATTAGAATTAAAAGAAGTATTAAAAATGGATAAATTACCAAGAAAAATAGAAACTTTTGATATATCGAATATATTAGGAGAATACATGGTAGCAGGAATGTGTGTGATGCAAGATGGTGTGATTAAAAAGAATTTATCTAGAAGATTTAAAATCAAAACAGTTTATGGACAAGATGATCCAAAATGTATGGAAGAAGTTATCACTAGAAGATTAAGACATTCTATCGAAAATCCAAATGGTGGATTTGGAAAACTTCCAGATGTCATATTTGCAGATGGTGGTATTACACAAATAC
>CAMLUB010000143.1 GCA_946486515.1 uncultured Clostridium sp. | reverse complement strand
GAACCATAAAAACTTAAATCTTTTTCTAAACATTTAATATTAGAAAAATCTCTTTTCTCTCTTGCCATTTTTAACTTTTCTTCTGTATTATTTGTATTATCTACATACCCCTTATATAAAATATTGTAATGTAAATCTAATGTTTCCTTAGAATAATATGGCTCTAACGCATTTAGTGGATATGATAATTCAATCATTTTTAACATAAAAAAACCTCCATTTTCGTAACAATTTCTTTTTTATGCAAAGAAAAAATTGTGTATATAAGTATACATTATAAATGGAAATTTATATACACAATTTTTGATTTTTTAGCTTATACTTTCGTTAACACTGGTTTCCTTATTCTACAAATTCAAGTGCATCACTTTTATTAATCCCTTCTATATTATAATAGGTATTTGGAACCGTTCCGATAATCACATTTTCCATAATTAATACCTGATTTGTAATGTCTTTGGTAATATCTTTAAATGGTGTTAAGATACTCACTTCACATTTTACTTGTAAATAAATTCTATGAAGCGTTTGATTAATCCCCTGTGCCTCAAATTCACTTCTTAAATCTGTTTCTACATTCCCTACTGTTGATATCCTTATCTTAATACCAGGTCCTCTTCCCGATAATAGTTTGATACCTGTAAAGCTTCCTAAAGCAATTTCAATATCTTGCCTTCCCTGCTTATTCATTTCTTCTTGTATTTTGATTGCTACATCAGAAATGATTTCATTAATAGGGATGACATTTGATTTTATCATTGTCACATTTCCATTTGCATCTTTTTCTATTGTAAATAATTCATCATAACTGTGTTCTGTCATAACATTTGTTGCCTGCTCATTTGATATGATGGTGGCTAAACTTTTGGCTTCATTTTCACATAATGTGTCAAAAATAGGATTGACAGCATCTAACATGACTTTTGCAGATATAACAATGGCTGTGATAAAAATAATTATCATAGCCAGTTTTCTTTTATGTTTTACATTTGCCAATATATTGGGAATTCGTATCTTATTTCTTGAATAAATCTTAGGCATAATTTATCATAGAAGCCTGCTTGCTACTCATTCCCTTTCTTTTATATCTTGGTATAAATAATTTTTGCCCTGGAAAGATGGTATTTTCATCTTCAATTCCATTTACTCTAGCAATATCATCTACTGTACTTCCAAACATTTTCGCTATCTTCCATAAAGAGTCTCCTTTTTTCACAATATACATGATAATACTATAATCTTGTTCTTCTCTTTCTCCTGTTGTTTGGACTTCATCAATTGTATTCATATTGACATTTTTATCTAACATTGTATGCATCCTCATTTGCACATTTGCCAATACTTCTCCTCCTTCTTGAATAATAAAATCTTGAGCGCCAATTTCTATATTTGTACGTATATTTAAGTTATCTCCATCACTGACATTGTCAAGATTATATTCAAACGATATCACTTCTTTTTTCATCAAGATTTGTAAATCTTCTCCCATCAACATGAATCTTAATTCTAGCTCTCCATTATAGATAATTTTGTCTCCCATCATATTTTGTTTTATGATATTCGGAACAACATCTACATCCACAATATTTCTGCCTTGTAATTCTTCTATTCTTAATCTTTCACTAATGTCCCTTGTTTCTACAATTTCTCTTTTACCTGCAATCGTTCTGACTGTTTTTTTGTTAAATTCAATGTTTTCAGATGGACTATATAAATCTTGAATAATATTTATCGTTTTTTCTTCATATGCAGTTGCTGTCACACTAATTTCCATCTCTATATATACAGAATGTTCTTCTACGGAATTGGGTTTTACAATGATGTTTCGAATTTCATAATTTGTATCACATATATTTCCTTCGTTTACATCTTGGATATCCACAAAACCGATAATTGGTATTGTCGCCATTGCTTTATTAATTCTATTATCTTCTGTTAAGTATACCATTTTGACTTCTGCCTCTGCTTTTGTCAAAACTTTGTTATAACTAATTTTGATATCTTTATTTCCTATATTTACATTCAATTTTAAAATCTCTACTAAATTATCTATATTATCTATGACAATATTTTCTTTCGCATATATTTTGGTTTCTCCACTTCCGATTAGTGAGTTAACAGATAACTGCTCTTGTAACATTTTGATTTCATCCGCATTTTCTAAACTATTCACAATTGAAATTTCTTCTTTAGAATACACTTCAATGGTTAATTCTATTGTTGCTTTAATCGATATTTTTCGTTCATTAACCACTTTTGCTTCTATTTCTTTCATATTTGTACATATATGACTTTCCATTTCACTTGTTATATTGGGAATATTTATAACTTCTGATAAATCTAAACTGGTATTAATTCCTCTTGTTCGTTCTTGACTGTCATCTGTCATATACATGATATATGTATCTACATTTCCCTCTATTTTTATTTTCTCATCTATGATTTCTTTTTTATAAATACATACTACCCCACTTGTACAAATGATATTTAAAACATCTGGCTTTGCATCTGGTACAATCATATCTCCTTCTACAAATACAATTTCTTTTCTAGTTGCTACCTTTTTATTCACATTTAAATTTTCTTTTATTGTATTGACAACCATTATTTACCTCCTTATCATTTTTCTTTATTTTATATATATGAAGGTAAATGATGATTTATAACAAAAAAAAGAAAACCTTCTCAAGTTTTCTTCCTTACTTTATTATTCAATTCACTATGCTTATATTATAATGTATTTTAATTTATAGTTGTTCAGCTGTTTTTTTCTTTTTTAAATTAACTGGTGGTGGTATTAATGGACTATAAGATTCTCCATCAAATACTTCAACCTCTACTGTTCTTGTTAAAACATCTGTATAACTATATGTTACATTTCTATTATTTTC
>CAMLUB010000142.1 GCA_946486515.1 uncultured Clostridium sp. | reverse complement strand
AGATTCCATCATCTAATACTTGTAATAAAATATTAAATACATCTGGATGTGCTTTCTCAATTTCATCCAACAAAATAATAGAATATGGTTTTCTTTTTACCTTATCTGTTAATTGTCCTGCATCATCATAACCAACATATCCTGGAGGGGCACCAATTAATTTAGAAGTAGAGTGACTCTCCATATATTCTGACATGTCGATTCTGATAATAGAATCTTCAGATCCAAACATTTCATAAGCTAAACTTTTAGCAAGTTCTGTTTTACCTACACCAGTAGGTCCAACAAAGATAAATGAAGGTGGTCTTTTGGTTGATTTTAAACCAGCTCTATTTCTACGAATAGCTCTTGCAACAGCGCTTACAGCTTCATCTTGCCCAATAATTCTTTTATGAAGATTGGTTTCTAGATTTAATAATTTTTGTGTTTCTGCTTCTGTGATTTTTTGTACAGGTATTTTTGTCCAACTTTCAATAACATTGGCAATATCTTGAACGGTTAATTGTCTAGGTTTCATGGTTTTATTTAATTTATCAATTTGTTCAATTAATTGACATTCACGAGTTTTTAAATCAGCTGCTCTTTGGTAATCTTCAGTAGAATCTGCTGCAATCACTTCTTCTTTTTCAGCTTGTACTTGTTCTAATTCTTGTTTTAGTTTTTCTAAAGTAAATAATTCTTTATTCTCCAAATTAATTCTTGAACAAGCTTCATCCAAGATATCAATTGCTTTGTCTGGTAAAAATCTATCATGAATATATTTTTCAGACATAATAACTGATTGTCTAATAACATCTAAAGAAATTTTGACTTTATGATATTCTTCATAATATTTTTTGATACCTTCCAAAATACCGATAGAATCATCAATCGTTGGTTCTTCAACTAAAACTTGTTGGAATCTCCTTTCCAAAGCAGAGTCTTTTTCAATATATTTTCTATATTCTTTTAAAGTAGTTGTACCAATTAATTGAATTTCACCATTTGAAAGGGCTGGCTTTAAGATGTTGGCAGCATTCATAGAATGTTCACCATCACCAGCACCAATGATATTGTGGATTTCATCAATGACTAAAATGATATTTCCATATTCTTTACATTCATCAATGATTCCTTTCATTCTAGATTCAAATTGTCCTCTAAATTGTGTTCCTGCAATCACAGCTGTCATATCTAAAAGATAAACTTCTTTATTTAATAATTTTGCAGGTACATTTTGATTAGCAATACGAATTGCTAATCCTTGAGCAATAGCTGTTTTACCAACACCTGGTTCACCAATTAAGCAAGGATTATTTTTAGAACGTCTATTTAAAATTTGGATAATCCTTTTAATTTCATTATCTCTTCCAATAACAATATCTAATTCATTGTTTTTGGCTTTTGCAGTTAGATTCGTACCATAAGTATCTAAGAATTTTTTCTTTTTATTTTGTTTTGTATTTTTCTTTTTTTCTACTTTTACTTTTTTTCTACCATTATTTAATTCTTGTTCATTATTACCATTATTGTTATTTGAATTTCCAAACATATTAGAGAATAATGAACTTAGTGGAATGGCTGCACCAGAGATTTTTCCTGCATCATCACCATTTTCATCTCCAGCATTTTCAAACGTAATGGCACCATCAATATTTTCGATATCTTCTAAGTTAATATTTTCAGCTAAATCTTTAAAAATAGTTTCAAATTGTTTGGTCATATCATTTAAATTTACAGGGTCTTTAGATAAAATTTCATTTTGTCTATATAATACTTCATTAGGATTAATGCCTTTAGCTTTTGCACAATCATAACAATATCCTTCTAAAGATTCTTTACCATTTTCTATTTTTTTATAAAAAAGTATAGCTGGGTTTTTATTACATTCTGAACATAACATACTTTAAACTCCTCATTTCTATATAAATATACAATATATATCATACCCCAAATTCCACGAATAGTCAATAAATTTAGTCATATTCATGTTGAAATATTTATATAGAAATGCTATAATGAGATTAGAGTATAGTGTAAGAGGTTTTTATATGAAAATAAATTTACCAAAGAAGGAGAAAATCAGTGCAAAAGCTGTTATTATATACACAAGTTCCATCATTACTTGTGTTATAGCTATTATTATTATAGGATTGTCAATCTATTATGGAAGTGATGAACTAGATAGATTAATCACAATAGGCGGATCAAGTTTAACGAAAAAAGATGAAGAGTATCAACTATTAGAATCAAATTTTGACAATCTATTTCAAAATCATTTAGAAGAATATAACACAGATATTTATATAAAAAAAATAGATGGAGCACAAGATTTGGTGTATACATACTATACAAAAGATGAAAACAAGAAAAATAGCTATGATATGAATTTAAATATTCCATATATTAATATTGATAATGAAACAATAGCAACATATAATGAAGAAATCAAACAAACATATGAAGAAAAATCAGAAGAAATATTGCAAACAGAAAATGAAAATATTATTTATACACTTCAATATGAGGCTACAATAGAAAATGATATACTGTCTTTAATTATTAA
The DNA here is from genome assembly GCA_946486515.1 of uncultured Clostridium sp. Lineage (GTDB taxonomy): Bacteria > Bacillota > Clostridia > TANB77 > CAG-508 > CAG-269. Next base: position 351 of record CAMLUB010000142.1, on the reverse strand, counting down.
AGTAAATTTAAAAGAAGGTGCCAATGCACAAAGATTAATTATTCAAACTTTTAATTATGATTTAAGAAATCATAAAGAAATCACATTAGAGGAATTTTTAAATTTAAAGCAATTAAATTTAGTAGAAGTACAAAATAAAATAGATGAGGAAATACAGATAGAGTATAAAAGAGTGGAAGATTTAAGAAGTTTAGGGTATAAAATTTTTGAGAGAAATCCAGAAAATGATATGTATAAAATAAAAAATTCGCAAGAGTTTTTTGTAAAAGATGGAAATATTTATATTATATATGCCTATGGAAATGAAGAGCTAACAACTGAAATGGATTTAGTAATTATATAGTTGAGTAA
>CAMLUB010000141.1 GCA_946486515.1 uncultured Clostridium sp. | reverse complement strand
TATCCAGAAATAACCCCTCTTTCTTCCATTTGGTCAATAATTCTTCCTGCTCTTGCATATCCCACTTTAAATCTTCTTTGAATAAATGATGTTGATGCCTGTCCTGTTTCTACAACTGTTTGAATAGCATCCATTAAAAATGGATCTGTATCATCATCTGTTGCTTGTTCTTGTGCCAATTCTTTATCTGACTTATTGTTATTTTCTATACTTTCTAAAATATCTTCACTATAAGTTGCCGTTCCATTTGATTTCACAAAATCTACAATTTTCTCAACTTCTTCATCTGATACAAATGCCCCTTGTACTCTTGATGGTTTTGGTGCACCTGATGGGAAGAATAGCATATCTCCTTTTCCTAACAATTTTTCTGCTCCAACTGTATCCAATATAGTTCTTGAATCTACTTGTGAAGATACAGCAAAAGCAATTCTTGATGGAATATTGGCTTTAATTAATCCTGTGATAACATCAACAGATGGTCTTTGTGTGGCAATCACTAAATGCATTCCTGCTGCTCTAGCTTTTTGTGCTAATCTACAAATTGCTTCTTCTACATCTTTTGCTGCTACCATCATTAAATCTGCTAACTCATCTACAATAATCACAATTTGAGGAAGTTTTCCGATTCCACCTTCTTTTTCAATGGCTTTATTATATCCTTTTAAATCTCTTACACCTTTACCTGCAAATTTGTTATATCGATCATCCATTTCTTGAACCGCCCAAGCTAGTGCTCCTGCAGCTTTTTTAGGATCTGTTACAACAGGTATTAGTAGATGTGGTATTCCATTATAGACAGATAATTCAACAACCTTTGGATCCACCATTACTAATTTTACTTCACTTGGTTTTGCATTAAATATAATGCTGGTAATGATTGTATTAATACATACACTTTTACCAGATCCTGTTGAACCTGCAATTAAAACATGAGGCATTTTTGCAATATCAGCTAATTGTGTATTTCCTGCCACATCTTTTCCTAATGCAACCGTTAACTTTGATTTATTTTCTTGGAATTCTTCACTTTCTAATACTTCTCTTAAATGTACGGTTTCTTTCTCTTTATTTGGTACTTCTATACCAACTGCTTGTTTTCCTGGTATTGGTGCTTCAATTCTTATCGTTTCAGCTGCTAAATTTAAAGCAATATCGTCTGCTAAATTGGCAATTTTACTAACACGAACACCTTCTGCTGGTTTTAACTCATATCTTGTAATAGCAGGTCCAACAGAAACATTTTCTACTTTTGCAGACACACCAAAACTATATAGTGTTTTTTGTAATTTTGTTGCTGTATCTGTTAAAGCTTTTGCCCCTCCCTTTAATGTTTTTGCTTTACTTTTACTTAATAGTTCAATTGGTGGATATTCATAATGTTCATCCTCCACTACCATAGCATGTTCTAATTGCAGAACCTCTCTTTTTTTATCTTCTTTCTTTTGTTCTTCTTGTTTAAATAAGTTATTTTCTATAACATCTGGTTGTATTTCTTTTTTACTTTCTTTTGTTAATGGTTCTAAATCATCATTTGAATGATCATATTTTTTTAATCCTCTTGTATTTTCTGTTTCATCTAATATTCTACCACCAAAATTAATTTTTATTTGGTTATCCATTAATTCTTTATCTTTTTCTGCTTTTGCATTAGCAATCTTCTCTGCTTTTATTCTAGCTCTTTCTGCCATTCTTTCTTCACGTTCTCTTTTTCTTCTTTCTTGTGCAGTTTCTTTAATTTCTTCTCTATTTCTTTCTTCTTTTTCTTCTAGCCTTTCTTCTCTTTTGTCTTCTATTTTTTCTACAAACATATTAATTAAATCTGACATATTAATTCCAAAAGTAAATACTAAGAATACAACTGCTATACCAATACAAAGAATAACTGCACCTATATCTCCCAATAATTTAGCCAGTGGAACAGCTGCCACAGCACCTACTGCTCCTCCTCCTTTACTTTGTGAACCTAAATAATAAGCATCTTTTACGACTTCTGATAGCTCTTTACTTGATTGTAATTCTCCACTAGAAATTTGAACTACACTAAATAATACAGATAAACTGACAATAAAAATGATATATTGAACCAATTTTGAAACTAAGGTATCTCTATCATCTGTCGCCAATTTTATCCCTATTGCTAAACCACCAATAGGAAGCACATATTGCATAATTCCAAACATGCCTCCCAAAATCTCATTTAATTTGATTCCTACTACTCCAGATTTTGTATATATTAAAACAGCTAATAAAATGCTTAACATGATAATGACAACTACTGCTATATCTAATCTAGATGCCGTCTTCCTACTCTTTTTATATCTTCTCTTTTTGGCCATTTCACTCATCCCTTCTCAATTATACATCTTTTTGTGCAATATTGTTTTCATTAAATTATAAAATTTTATTTATATGTGAACATAGCGGGCTTTCTTAAACATTTTATCTGTTTATAACATTTTAAAGCCCGCGTCATTGTTCGGTGTCAAATTTTACTAATGTAAAATTTGTGTGCAATCGTTAGAGCGAAGCGACGTTCTGGTATAGGAAAAACTCGATTTTTTCTATACCAGGACAAATCTTGCTTTGAAAGAACTTTATTTTATATTTTTATATTTCGCGAAATTTAATTTAGTTCTTCAAAAAGTGTAAAGATTTGTGATCGCGAACAATTGCTTTGCAATTATTCTGTGCAATGAGGCTTTCATTATATTAAAAAAACAAGTTTTTTTAATATAATGAAAGCCAGAAATCAAAAGTCTTAATTTCTTTTTGACTTCTGAATCTGACTTCTGATTACTATTTTAATTCTTTTCTACTATTTTGTATTGTTTTTATAGTATCTTGTAAAGAAATTTCCATTAATTTTAGCGCTTCTGTCATATTTGTTTCCAATTTTTCTAATGTTTCTTTCATTACATCTTCTGTATTTCCT
>CAMLUB010000140.1 GCA_946486515.1 uncultured Clostridium sp. | reverse complement strand
TTGATAGAAACTTACAATCTTTATTACATACATTAAAAACTGTAAAAGGAATTGTGATTGGAAGAGCACAGAAAAACTGCAATATGACAGATGAAAAATGGATAAAATTAATTAAAAATAAAGCAGAATTAAATGATATACCTGTTATCGCTAATGTAGATTTTGGACATACAACACCAATTTGTACATTCCCAATTGGAGGATATGCGAAAATAGAAGCCAAGGATAGAAAAGCAAGTATACAAATACGAAATCAAAAATAAAAGTAGGTGAGAGGATAAAGTATTTAAAAAAATAGTAATATACAAATAGATAAGAATGGAAAATACTGTTGTTGCGAATATGTGTAAACTTATGTTAAAATATATCTGAAGCAGAAAAAAACTGATGAATAACTAGGAGTAAAGGGAAACATATATGAAAAAGATAAAGGAAAATGGAATAATAGATATCATATATACAAATTTTTGTATTATATTGATGATACTAGTTGTATTGATTTTTACCATTGTATATAAATATATTACATATAAAAAGGAAGTACAAGCAGCATTGGAAACAAGTGTAAATGTAGAAGAATTATATAATATAACAGAAGCAGAAGAAGCAGAGATAATAGAAGAGGAAAATAAAAAAGAAAAAGATATTGATAGCAGTACATCTGATTGGGAATTATTATTGGTAAATAAAAATCATAATGTCCCAGAAGGATATTCAGTAGAATTAGAAGAGATAGAAGAGGGGCATCAAGTAGATAGAAGAATTGCAGAATCTTTAAAACAAATGTTATCTGATGCTAGAAAACAGGGATTGTCTCCAATTATCTGTTCTAGTTATCGAACAAATGATAAACAACAAAAATTATACAATAATAAAGTTAGAGAATATAAACGATGGGGATATAATTCAGAAGAAGCTAAAGAACTTGCCTCTTACTGGGTAGCAATTCCAGGAACAGGAGAACATGAAACAGGACTTGCAGTAGATATTGTGTCAAGAGATTATCAAATATTAGATGAGAAACAAGAACAAACAGATGTGCAAAAATGGCTAATAGAAAATTCATATAAATATGGATTTGCCTTAAGATATCCAACAGATAAAAAAGATATTACAATGATAAATTATGAACCATGGCATTATCGATATGTAGGAATTGACAATGCAACATATATGAAGGAACATGATATGTGTTTGGAAGAATATATTGATTATTTAAAGCAACTTGAAGAAGAGGAATATAAAGAAATTATTTTATAGAGAGAAGGTTGGTTAGGTCTGAACTGTAACGAGAGAAGTACAATAATCTATTTTTATTGTACTTTTTTGTTGTAATATCATAAGTGGTATGATAGAATTTTTGTGAAATAAGATAAGTAAGAAAATTTTAAATGGAAAGGTATAAAGTATGTATAAAATTATTTTTATTGATATAGATGGAACATTAAGAAATGATAAAAAGGAAATAACAGAAAGAACAAAAAAAGCAATTTGTGAAGCTAAGAAAAAAGGAATATATATAGTTATCTGTTCAGGAAGACCTAGAAAATATGTAGAAGAGGTAAGTAAAGAAGCATTAGCAAGTAGATATGTGATTGGGTGTAATGGAGGAGAAATCTATGATTATAAAGAAAAGAAAACTATATATGTAAATGCTCTAGAAAGTAAAGAAGTAATAACATTATGGCATATGGCTGAAAAATATGATGTACAAGCTATCATGGTTTCTAATGGAAAAAGAGTTGTAAGAAAACAAACAGATGACGATACAGATATTCTTTTAGAAGGACCAATAGAAACTTTTCTAATAGATAATCCAGTTGCACAATGTGTTCTTTCAAGCTTGGAATTAGAAAAGATACAGAAGATTAAAGAAGAAATTAATGATGTAAAAAATATAGAAATTGTAAATTTATCAAAATGTTTAGTAAATGATAAACTTCCAAAAGAAAAACCTTTTTTCTTAGACATTACTTGTAAAGGTACGAGTAAAGGAAATGCAATTAAAAAATTGTGTGAATATTTAAAGATAGATTTGAATGATAGTGTGGCATTAGGAGATAGTTATAATGACTTAAGCATGTTTGAAGTTGTAGGACATTCTGTAGCTATGGGAAATGCTCCAGAAGATATAAAAAGAATTGTAGACGAAGTGACAGATACTAATAATAAAGATGGTGTAGCAAAGTTTTTAGAAAAACTAAATAAAGAGGTGTTGTAGATTGGTAATAAAATTAGATAAAGAATTAGAGATTATTAAAGGTGAGGAAAATGTAGAATTGCCAAAAGATATATTAGGAAAAATAGAAAGTTTTTGGCAAAAACAAGTAGAAATAAATCCTCATTTATTTAATGGAGAAGTATGGAGTGTTACTAATTTTGAAGAATTAGAAGATAAATTTAGATTGACTGTTCAAAAAACCAATTATGCACATTATTTATATGATGAACGAGTAGGTTTAGAAAAAAATTTGCATGTTTTAACCTAAATGGTGGAATACTATTAGAAACAATTGATAAAAAATATATTCTTGGAGAAATGGATGAAACAACTTCTTATCCAAAAGTTTTACAAATTAGCGGAGGGAATCTTAATCAAAACGATATAAAAAAAGACGGATCAGTTGATTTCATTGGAAATATAGCAAGAGAATTGCAAGAAGAATTGAATTTAGATTTATTTGATAAATCTATCATAACATCATATAAGATGCAATATATGGAAGTACCAGAAGGAAGAAGACATTCTTATGCACCTATGCTAAAAGGAATGTTAGCTATGACAGAAGAAGAAATGACACAACATTATAAAAAATACAAAGAGTATTTAGTATATGAATTAGGAGGGGAACTCATATGTATAAAATGATTTGTTTAGATTTAGATAGTACTGTACTAAATGATTGCAAAAAGATTAGTAAAGAAAATATAAATCTTATCATAA
>CAMLUB010000139.1 GCA_946486515.1 uncultured Clostridium sp. | reverse complement strand
TATTATATAGTTACATTAAACAAAACATTCAAAGTTCTGCGAATGTCATTTGTGCTTGTATGTGTATCACAACTACACATACTTTTTTTATATAAAAACAGGATAGACCACAACATTCTATCCTGTTTGACAATACTATTATGTATTATCTGCTTTAATCTTTTCATCTTTTGTATTTGCTTTCGTAGATTTTAATGTTTCAATTTCTTCTTTTTGTTTTAATAATTTATCTACTAGTTGCAAAATTAGTTCTGCGTTTGTCATATGTGCTTCCCCCTTTCCGTTCCTAGGTAAAGAACTGCCTTTTGACAAGAAAGGTTACTAACATATTACAATATTTTACAACAAAAAACAAGCGAACATAGTAAAAATTTACAATTAATTCTTACTATAAATAGATATAATTTATGTGGTTGCAGTAAAATTGCAATAAATTTAAACAGCAGATGTCCGAAACTATGCAGAAATAGAGGCTTTGAGGCTGGTTGTTTTCTGGCTGTCGCCTCCAATTCTAATAAATTTAAACTGTGATTATCTAAATAATATAAAAATATAAGTATTTTAGTTGCCAAAAAGGCACGTCCCCTTTGACAACTCTTTATAATTTTAATCTCCTATAGGAGCATAATCATCTGTAACAATTGGTTTATCACTTGTAAAATCCTTTATTTCGTTACTTAATAGCTCTCTAAATTCTTCTTCTTTTTCAGTATTTATATTTTCATTTCCTTTTATACCTACTAAAATTAAGTTTTGCTCTTCATTATTTGCACGATTTGGATTTACTTTAAATACCTTTACATCATCAAATACAGCTTTATATGTGCTATATTCATATTTAATAAAATCTGCGTCATCGCCTTTGATTGCTGATATAATATTGGTTATAACTGTTCCATTTTCATCTAAACTATTATACACTTTCTGCATAGCTTCATATGTTGTTAGTTCAAATGGAGCATTTAATCCTTTAAACGCATCTATAAAAACTGTATCATATTTTTTCTCATTATAATTTAAATAACTTCTTCCATCTTGCGTAATTAATCCTAAATTTGGATTGTTCTTATCTAATCCAAATTCTTCTTCTGCAATCTTTGTCATTGTTTCGTCAATTTCTACAACATCAATTGTTTTATTTTCATATTTCTTCAAATAATGCATTGGATAAGTATATGCTGCTCCACCTATCATCAATGCATCATTTGCTTCTTTATTATAATATTCAAATAAATCATAATAGTATAAATAGGTTGCTCCCATTTCTCCATTTTCTTGGTTTATATAAGATTCTAAACCTGTATCTACTTGTAATGTTTTATAAGTCGTTTCACCTACATTAAGATTTGTTACCCATATTCTACTATATTCAGAATCAACATCTCTTGTTATTTTAGGATTTCTTATTTGAAATAGATATCCTCCTAACAAATTCAAACCAATAATAATCAATAATTCCACTATCATCAAAATATAATATTTCTTATCTTTTTTGTTAAATAGATATACTGATAATATCCATAACAAAATAGAACAGCCTAATATAATGTTTCTTACCCCTAAATTAGGGATTAATATAAATCCTACAAAAAAAGTACCAAAAATACTTCCTATTGTTGATAATGAAGATATTTTTCCTGATGTTGCACCCACATGATCCATGCTATTATTTTTTATCTTTACTGCTATTGGAGATACGGTTGCTAACAAGAAGCTTGGTATTCCAAAAGTTACAGTCGCACATATGATAGCAACAAAAATCAAATTATTTGAAATCCTTGATAATACATCTATAAATGCCACTTCTAATATTGGTATGATACTTGTTGCAATGGCAGATATTAATAAATAATTAGATAAAATTTTTATATCATTTTCTTTATTTTTATCTGCCATTTTTCCCCCGAACCAATATCCTATACTCATACTCGTTAACATGATTCCAATAATCGTAGTCCATATTAAATTAGAACTTCCTACATATGGTGATAATACTCTTGCTGCAATTAGTTCTAGCATCATTGTTAATGCACCACTTAAAAATACGGTTATTTCTAGTTTATATTTATTCATATTTTTTCCTCTTTAATCATTATTTAATACATTTGATTTTTCATTATTTAGTTTCGGTAATTCATTCACACTTTAGAGTTATATTTTTATTTATCATAATTTAGCTTCTTTGAAATGACTATTTGGTATTTTTTTTGTTTTTTGCTGTTGTCTTTTTCGTTGTCTTCTTTGTTTTCGTTCTTCTTGTTTTCTTTTTCGTTGTATTCGTTTTTTCAAATTCTGCTTCTTCTTCTGGATTCCATTCTTCTCCTACTTTTGGTTGATTCCATGAAATGTAATCACATGATTTTGGATTGTTTTCACAAATGTAATATTTTCTTCCTCTTTTTGTTTTTCTGACTTGCACTGTTGCTCCACATTTAGGACATGGTACATCAATGGTTTCTATAATTGGTTTTGCATTCTTACATTTAGGATATCCCGGACATGCTAAAAATTTTCCATATCTTCCATATTTATATACCATCATTCTTCCACATTTTTCACATTTGACATCTGAGACTTCATCAACCATTTCCACATGTTCTAATTCTTTTTCTACTTTTTCTACTTCTTCTTCAAATGGTCCATAAAATTCTCGAATCATTTTTTTCCACTTTTCATGTCCTTCTGCAATTTCGTCAAATTCATCCTCTATTTTAGCTGTAAATTCCACATTAATAACATCTGTAAAGTTTTCTGTTAGTAACTTATTTACTACTTTTCCCAATTCTGTTGGATATAACTGTTTCTTTTCTTTTTCTATATATCTTCTTTCTAAAATTGTTGTAATGGTTGGTGAATAGGTACTAGGTCTTCCAATTCCTTTTTCTTCCAAAGCTTTTACCAAACTTGCCTCTGTATATCGTGGTGGTGGTTCTGTAAAACTTTGTTTTGGATTTAATTTTTTTAGTTTTACTTCT
>CAMLUB010000138.1 GCA_946486515.1 uncultured Clostridium sp. | reverse complement strand
CGTCCCCAAAAGGACACTAAAAAATGTCCCAAACAGAAACGTCCCCAAAAGGACAAAAAATATTTTAAATATTTCTAAAAAAGCATTTACATTTTAAAAAAAATTGTATAAAATATATTTAAATGTGTTAATTTGTCGTAAACAAAAGAAAATCAAAAAATGAAAGGGAGTATATCAATGAAAATATTGATGTTAACATGGGAATACCCACCAAGAGTAGTAGGAGGAATTGCAAGAGTTGTATATGATTTATCAAGAACATTAATCAAAGATGGGCATGATGTAACAGTTGTTACATATAAAGATGGAGATGCACCATATTTTGAAGATGATAAAGGTGTAAAAGTATATAGAGTAGATAATTATATGATAAATCCAAATAATTTTATTGATTGGATTATGCAATTAAACTTTAATTTGATAGCAAAGGCTAATGAAATTATAGCAGAACAAGGAAATTTTGATGTCATTCATGCACATGATTGGCTAGTAGCATATGCTGCTAAAACTTTAAAAAATTCATATAATATACCAATTGTTGCAACAATTCATGCAACAGAATCTGGAAGAAATAGTGGGATTCATGATGAAACGCAAAGATATATAAATGATACAGAGTGGATGTTAACATATGAAGCATCAGAGGTAATTGTCAATAGTAATTATATGAAAAATGAATTACAAAGATTATTTGGATTACCTTATGAAAAAATCAATGTTGTACCAAATGGAGTTAATTTAAGTTTATTTAATGGTATAGAAAGAGATTATACATTTAGAAGAAGATTTGCAATGGATAATGAGAAAATCATATTATTCATGGGAAGATTGGTTTATGAAAAAGGTGTACAACACTTAATTAGTGCAATGCCTAAAATTTTAAATGGATATCATGATTCAAAACTTGTTATTTGTGGAAAAGGTGGAATGTTAGACGAATTAAAAGAATTAGCTAACAATTTAGGAATAGGTAATAAAGTATACTTTGCAGGATATATGAATGGAAAAGATGTACAAAAAATGTACAAAGCAGCAGATATAGCAGTATTTCCAAGTACATATGAGCCATTTGGAATTGTAGCATTAGAAGCAATGTTATCTGAAAATCCAATAGTTGTATCAGATATAGGTGGATTAAATGAAATTGTGCAACATAGAGAAAATGGAATGAAAGCATATTGTGGAAATCCAAATTCAATAGCAGATTCTATTTTAGAATTACTATATGATCATAAATTATGTGCAGATATAACGAAAAAAGCAAAAAATAAAGTTAGAAATGAATATAATTGGAATAAAATTGCACAAGATACACATTTTACTTATCAAAAAGCAATTTGTCAATCAATGGCTGAAAAACAGAAAAGAGAGCTTGAACAAGAAAGAGCTAAGAAAACCAAAAAGACAATTAAAGGTGATAATGAAATTACGAACTTACTTAACTTTAGAAAACGTCACCAGGCTTATGCTTAGTAGGAGAGTGTTAAATCATTCAAAAGTGAACAAAATAGAAGGACAAATTTTCCTTTTAAATTTAGGATATTGAAAAAATATAGAATATAAAGTCATTATACAATTTTGTATAAGCTAAATTTTTATAGAAATTCTTTAATAAAAAAAGTGAGTCTTTCTCATTGTTGCTATCAATCATAAGCAAAATGAGCATTTCTCACTTTTTTATTTTAGAATTTTTAAATTCAAATTTAGAAACGCAAAATTGTTCCATTCTTTTATATTCTATATTTTTTTAATATCTTTGATAAAAATAAGATTAGCCCAATCCATTTTGAACAAAAATTATCCGATTTGGCATGTTCCTAAAAAATTTTAAGAAATTTCACAAATTCTACAAATTTAGCAAAAAAATAGTGTATAATATAAACATGAAACAATAAATAAGAAAATGAATATTTTAAGAAAGGAAAAAATAAAGTATGGCAGAATTTAAATCAGGATTTGTAACATTAATAGGCAGAACAAATGTAGGAAAATCAACACTTTTAAATTTATTAGTGGGAGAAAAAGTAGCTGCAATAGCTAACAAGGTTCAGACGACTAGAACGGCAATTAAAGGAATTGTCAATAGACCCAATTCACAAATTATTTTTACAGATACGCCAGGAATTCATAAACCGAAACATAAATTAAATGAAACAATGAATGAAACTTCTTTTGCCAGTATTCCCGATGCAGATATTTTATTATTTTTAATAGAAGCGACCAGTGAAGATATTGGAAAAGGTGATAGATTGATTTTAGAAAAAATAAAACAATCAAAAAGAAAAATCATATTAGTTATTAATAAAATTGATTTAGTAAAAAGAGAAACTTTATTAAAATTAATTGATATTTATCGTAAAGAATATGATTTTGAAGCAGTGATACCAATATCTGCAACAAATACAAAATATAGAGAACCTATTTTAGAAGAAATTGAAAAGAACTTAAAAGAAGGACCTGCATATTATGATATAGAAGAATATACAGATCAAACAATGAGACAACTTGCAGAAGAAACCATTAGAGAAAAAGCATTAAAATTATTACAAGATGAAGTACCACATGGAATTTATGTTGAAGTAGAAAAAATGAAATTGAGAAAAAATAAACAGGGAGAAGAAATTTATGATATCGAAGCAATTATTTATTGTTTAAGAGAATCACATAAAGGTATCATAATAGGAAAAAATGGAGAAATGCTAAAAAGAATCGGAAGAGCTGCAAGAATGGATATGGAAGAAAACTTTGGAGTGAAAATTAATTTGAAAACATGGGTAAAAGTAAAAGAAGATTGGATTGATAATCCATCTATTGTTAACAAATTTAAATTGCAATAATCGTTATAGATATAAGGAATTTATTGAATAATAAACTAAAAATTGCAAAAGATAATCATGAGAAACTAAAAAAATGGAGATGATAGCGTATGATAAAGAAGATTGCATGGGAAGCATTTAAAAATACAGGAGACATCAATATGTATTTAGAATTAAAGCAAATAGAAAATATAGAAGATAAAATAGAAAA
>CAMLUB010000137.1 GCA_946486515.1 uncultured Clostridium sp. | reverse complement strand
TAAAATCAAGAATTTGTACATCTACTTCACGTCACATTCGTCAATTAATAAAAAAATAATATACATGCTTCCTTTAGGCAAGCAGGCCTGAACTGTAACACATTTTTTGTAAAAACTATAAAATACTGCTAAAAAATCCTTGAAACTTTCGCTTTTTTGTAGTAAAATAATTTCGTATAAAATTAAATAAAGGAGAGCGTTGAATATGATATTAATAATGTTAGGAGCACAAGGAACTGGAAAAGGAACAGTTGCTGGTTTAATTAGTAAAGAAACAGGATTACCACAAATCTCAACAGGAGATATCTTTAGAAAAAATATCAGTGAAAAAACACCATTAGGAATAGAGGCTGATAAATATATTTCTAAGGGAGAATTAGTACCAGATGAAGTAACTGTACCAATGGTAGAAGATAGATTAACATGGGAAGATGCAAAAAATGGAGCAATACTAGATGGATTCCCAAGAACAATTGAGCAAGCAGAAAAATTAGATGAAATGTTAAGTAAAAAAGGAAATAAAGTGGATTTAGTTGTAAACTTAGTAACACCAAGAGAAGAATTAATTGACAGAATGTTAACAAGAAGAGTATGTACAAATCAAGAGTGTAAAACAACATACAATACAAAATTAAATCCACCAAAAGTAGAAGGTATTTGTGATAAATGTGGATCACCATTAAAGCAAAGAGAAGATGATTCAGATCCAGAAGCAATTAATAGAAGATTAGAAATTTATGAAGAAAAAACAAGTCCATTAGTAGAATATTATGACAAGAAAGGTGTATTAAAAACAGAAACAGTTAGTTTAAAGATTAACAGAATGGGAAAAGATGTAGCAGAAGATATTATCAAATTAGTTAATCAATAGAAGTATAAGTTTGATATATAAATTAGAAATACGATAGGATAAAATCAAAAGTTGATAAGTTTATTATCAACTTTTGTGTTCCGTTATAGGAAAATAGAAGATTTCCCTATAACGTCTGTATCCTATCAAGAAAGAAGGAGCGATAATGGTAACCATAAAATCAAAAAGAGAAATCGAATTCATGAAAGAAGCTTGTAAGGTTGTTGCTTTAACATATAAGGAATTAGAAGAAAAAATAAAACCTGGAATGACAACATGGGAATTAGACCAAATAGCAGAAAAAACAATGAGAAGTTTAGGGGCAATTCCTGCAGAAAAAGGATATGATATAGGAATAAGAGGTGTACCTAAATTTCCAGCATCTATTTGTGTATCCATTAATGATGAAGTTATTCATGGAATTCCTTCAAAACACAAAGTAATCAAAGATGGTGATATTGTCAGTGTAGATACAGTCGCATTAAAAAATGGATTTAATGGAGATGCAGCAAGAACCTTTATGGTTGGAAATGTTTCTAAAGAAGCAAGGAGACTAGTAGAAGTTACAAAACAAGCATTTTTTGAAGGAATTCAATATGCAAAACCAGGTAATCGAATTGGTGATGTTTGTCATGCGATTGGAGAATATGTTCATTCACAAGGATACTCTGTAGTAAGAGAATTCCAAGGACATGGAATCGGAAGAGAAATGCATGAAGATCCTGGTATACCAAATTATGGAAAAGCAGGCAGAGGAATCAGGCTAGAACCCGGTATGACATTAGCCATAGAACCTATGGTAATTCAAGGAAAACCAAACATTTTAGAGATGGATGATGGTTGGACAATTATTACAGAAGATGGAAGTTTAGCAGCTCATTATGAAAATACAATTTTAATTACAGAAAAAGACCCAGAAATATTGACAATACTTTAATTATGGTGTATAATACAGTAGTTATTAGACACAATGAATAATTTTGTGCAAAAATAGCTCTTTAAGGAGGGAAAGAATTTGTCAAAAGAAGATGTTATAGAAGTTGAGGGAGTAGTGGTTGAAGCACTACCAAATACAACATTTAAAGTAGAATTAGAAAACGGACATCAGATTTTAGCTCATATATCTGGTAAGTTAAGAATGAATTACATTAAGATTTTACCAGGAGACAAGGTAAAAGTAGAACTTTCACCTTATGATTTGAATAGAGGTAGAATCACTTGGAGAGCAAAATAAAATAGATAAAAATTAACCCAAATACATATATAAGTTATTTTAGGAGGTGCAAAAAATGAAAGTAAGACCATCAGTAAAGAAAATATGCGATAAATGTAAAATAATAAAAAGAAAAGGGAAAATTAGAGTAATTTGTGAAAACCCTAAACACAAACAAAGACAAGGATAGTCTAAAAAAACATGCTAATAACACAAATTGGATAGCGGCTGTGAAATCAGAAATGATTTACATATCAAATTTGTGTTTATATATATGTCTTAAGGAAATTTAAAGACTAGATAAAATCTAGTGCGCATTTCACCTTTAAATAGAATTAGGACAAACAAAAAGAAAAAATAAATAAACAAAAAAACAAAAAATATTTTGGAGGTGCAAAAAAATATGGCTCGTATAGCAGGAGTAGATTTACCTAAAGAAAAAAGAGTAGAAATAGGACTTACATATATCTATGGAATAGGTGTATCAAGTTCTAGAAAAATCCTAGAAAAAGCTGGAATTAATCCAGATACTAGAGTAAAAGATTTAACTGATGATGAAGTTAATAGCATCAGAAAAGTTATTGACGAATCATACAAAGTTGAAGGTGATCTAAGAAGAGAAGTAGCATTAAACATCAAGAGATTAACAGAAATCGGATGCTACAGAGGATTAAGACATAGAAGAGGTCTTCCAGTTAGAGGACAAAGAACCAAAACAAATGCTAGAACAAGAAAAGGTCCTAGAAAGTTAGTTAGTAAGAGTAAAAAATAATTAAAAATCGATTAAAATCGATGAAAAGCATCAATCTGCACATTTTCGCTATTTATTCCAAACCTCGATGTACAAACGTACACCTTCGGCTTGCAATAAATAACAAAAATGCACATCTTAATACTTTTCATCAATTTTACAAAAAAGAAAAGCATCAATCTGCACATTTTCGCTATTTATTCCAAACCTCGATGTACAAAC
>CAMLUB010000136.1 GCA_946486515.1 uncultured Clostridium sp. | reverse complement strand
AATAAAAATGTTCAAGATATTACCAAATTAATTTATGAACCTTTAGTGGATATATCATCAGATTATAAGGCAACACCTGTACTTGCCACAGAATGGGCAAAACAAGATGCAACCACTTATATTATTAAATTAAGAGAAAATGTGAAATGGTCAAATGGAGATAGATTTACAGCAATAGATGTTCAATTTACTTATGATAGATTAAAAGAAAATTCTTCTATATATTCAAGTAATTTGCAGCATGTTACAACACTAGAAATTGTAGATGATTATACAATAAAAATGTATTTAGACCAAGAAGTTCCATTTTTTGAATATTATTTAACATTTCCAATATTGCCTAAGACATTTTATGACACTCAAGAATATTATGATACAGGAATTGTGCCAGTTGGAACAGGAAAATATAAGGTGGAAAGTGTAGAAGAAAATTATATAACATTAAAACCTAATACGAATTGGTGGGATAGAGATACAGAACTGTCACTAGAAGAAATTACAGTTAATGTATATGATTCGGTGGGAGAATTATATAATGCTTTTAAATTAGGAAATGTAGATATGGTTAGCACTAATAATATGAACATACAAAATTATATAGGAACAATGGGGTATAGTACAAAAGAAATAAAAGGAAGAGAACATGATTTTCTAGTTTTAAATACACAAAATACGTTATTAGCAAATCAGGAAGTAAGAAGAGCAATTGCTTATTCGATAGATAAAAATAATATTGTATCAAATGTTTTTCAAAATAAATATTACACTTCAAGCTTTCCATTAGATTTTGGTTCATGGCTATACCAAGAGCAAGATGGAAGTTCTGGATATAACCCTGAGCAAGCTAATCAAATTTTATCAGAAAATGGATGGAGTTATAGAAGTAATTCTTGGCAAAAAACGATTAATAGAAGAACACAAAGACTGGAATTAAATCTGATTGTAAAAGCATCAAATACCACACAAATATCTGTAGCAGAAAATATAAAAACACAATTAGCAAATCAAGGAATTCGAATGAATATTCAACAATATTCTGATGAGCAATATAATCTTGCAATACAAAAAAAATCTTATGATATGATTTTATGTGGTATGAATTTGTCACCAAATCCAGATATGTCATTATTTTTTGGAGAAGGCAATTTAGCAAATTATACAAATGAAGAAGTTAGCAATTTGATGGAGGAAGTAAAAAATACAACAGATGAAGAAACAATAAAAAATGATTATATAAGACTTGCAGAAATTTATAAAACAGATATACCATATATTAGTTTATATACCAATAAACATATAATAGCATATAATACTGAATTGGTAGGAGAAATTAATTCTAATTGGTTTAATCCATTTTGTGGAATAGAAACATGGTATAGATAAAAAATTTGAAATAAGTATTGACAAAACAAATTTTTGATATATAATAACAATATCAAACAAAAGTTCAAATAAATGAGGAGGAAAATTATGAGTGAGAATGCAGAAAAAAAGAAGGCACTAGAGGCAGCAATGAGTCAAATAGAAAAACAATTTGGTAAAGGTTCTGTTATGAAATTAGGAGAGTTTAAAGCAATGGAAATAGAGGCAATTCCAACAGGTGCTTTAAGTTTAGATATAGCGTTAGGAATTGGAGGGGTACCTAGAGGAAGAATTATAGAAGTATTTGGACCAGAATCTTCAGGAAAAACAACATTAGCTTTACATATAGTAGCAGAAGCACAAAAAATGGGGGGAGAAGCAGCATTTATTGATGCAGAACATGCGTTAGATCCCGTTTATGCAAAAAAATTAGGTGTAGACATAGATAATTTAATTGTATCTCAACCAGATACAGGAGAGCAAGCACTAGAAATAACAGAAAGTTTGGTTAGAAGTGGAGCTTTAGATGTTATTGTTGTAGACTCAGTAGCAGCTTTAGTACCAAAAGCTGAAATTGATGGTGACATGGGAGATTCACACATGGGATTACAAGCAAGACTGATGTCACAAGCATTAAGAAAGTTAGCAGGAGCAATTAATAAATCTAAAACAGTATTAATCTTTATTAACCAATTAAGAGAAAAAATTGGTGTTATGTTTGGAAATCCAGAAACAACAACAGGAGGTAGAGCATTAAAATTCTATGCGTCAGTTAGAATGGATATTAGAAAAATAGAAAATATTAAACAAGATGGAGAAGTAAAAGGAAATAGAGTAAGAGTCAAAGTCATTAAAAATAAAGTAGCACCACCATTTAGAGAGGCTGAGTTTGATATCGTATATGGTCAAGGAATTTCTAAAGAAGGTAATATTTTAGATATGGCTGTTAACTTAGATATTGTGGAAAAAGCAGGTTCTTGGTTTAGCTATAATGGAGAAAGAATTGGACAAGGAAGAGAAAATGTTAAGAAATACTTAAAAGAGAATCCAAAGATGTTAGAAGAAATTGAAGGAAAGGTTAGACAAGATTTTGAAAAAGTTTTTGAAGAAAGTTTAGGAGAAGAAATACCTGAAATTGATATGGATGATGAAGAAGAATAAAATAATAAAATTTATAAGGGAGATACATAAGTATCTCTTTTCTATATTATAGGAAAAATCGCTTTTCCTATAACACAAAAAAATAACGTTGCACAGAAAAATTGCTACGCAATTTTTCGCGTCGACAAATCTTTACGCTTCTTCGAGAACTTAAATATATATAGTTAAGTTAGAAAAGTAGAGAAAAGTTCTCGCGAAGCGAGATTTGTCCTTGTATAGGAAACAATATGAAACTTTAAGTTACGCAACTCAAAGTGAAAATAAATATTAAAATTTTATTATCAAAAGAAAAATCGAGTTTTTCCTATACAAGAACATCGCTTCGCTCTAACGATTGCACACAAATTTTACTAATGTAAAATTTGGCGCACGAACAATAACGCAGGCTTTAAAATGTTAAGAACAGAGAAAATATTAAAAAAAGCCCGCTATTGTTCTTAAAAATTTGTTATTGCTATTTTAAAATCTTTATAGTAAAATATAAGGAAAGCATGCATCACGAAATCAAAGATTTCTATGCATAAATGTGAAGACTGCT
>CAMLUB010000135.1 GCA_946486515.1 uncultured Clostridium sp. | reverse complement strand
TAATTGATATTGTTAGAATTTATTTATTTTGCATTACTAGCCATATAATACATAAAAATATAATATAAGAACCTGGCTTGGAGTTAAGTATATTAATTTTAGAAGATACATATAATAATAAAGTATCAATAAGAAAATTATTACAGTAAAATTGGTTAACCCTTTATAGTGAAATATAGTGAAAAAAATTTCATCTTTTACTGAAATAAAAAGGGAGGGGAGAGATGATTGTAAACATACCATATTGGACAAGAGTATTCAAAAATATCATATATGTTTTATTACTAATATTAGGTTTGTATTTGGCATTAAAATTATCGATTTTTTATATGCCTTTTTTAGTAGCATTCATTATTTCACTCATCATTGAACCTCTCATAAAAATGATTATGAGAAAAACAAAGCTAACAAGAAGGACTAGCTCCATTATTATTTTCATTCTCGTATCTGCTATAATTTTAGGAATATTAGCTTGGATTATTGTCACATTATTTTCAGAGTCATCCAGTTTATTACAAGGATTAAATGACTATGTAGATAAAGCATCTGTTCAAATACAAGGATTTATTGAACAATTTCATTTTGATAAAATAAAATTGTCAGATGAAATATTAAATATTGTTCAAGAATCCAGTGGAGATGTTTTACAAACCATTTCTAATTGGTTAAGAAATGCACTAAATGGATTAATAAATATTGTTACAAAAATACCTGAAATAGCCATATGTGTTGGAATTACAATATTAGCATTATATTTCATTTGTGTTGACAAGATATATATTTTAGATCAAATAGAATATCACTTACCAAAAACATGGGTAAAAAAATTGAGTACACATTTAAAAGATCTAATTCAAACGTTAGGAGGCTATTTAAAAGCAGAAGCCACATTGATTCTAGTATCATTTGTAATTTCTCTGGTGGGGCTATATGTATTATCTTTTTTAAAATTTAATATTCCATATCCTTTATTAATGGCATTATTTATCGGCTTTGTTGATGCACTTCCAATTTTAGGTTCTGGTACAGTTATGATTCCATGGGCGATTATTTCTGGACTAAATGGTGATTTATCTTTAGGAATCGCAATTGTTACTTTATTTATTATTATGTCTATTGTTAGACAATTCTTAGAGCCAAAGTTAGTCAGTAAAAATATAGGTGTTCATCCAATTTTTACTTTAATTGCTATGTATACTGGATTTAAAATAACAGGGATTATTGGGTTATTATTAGGGCCAATTGCTCTAATTATTATTAAAAATATATTTGCGAATTTAATTGATCAAGGCGTATTTAAAACTATTTTTGACAAACGATGAATTTGGGTGAATTTGGGGACGGAGCAAAAAATCATCATTTATTTAAAAAAATCAAAAATTAATGAAATTTTATTAAATGATGATTTTTTGCTCCGTCCCCAAATTCACCCAAATTCATCGTTTCACTTTATTCCCATTCAATTGTTGCAGGTGGTTTTGAAGTAATATCATAAACAACTCTGTTAACATGTTTTACTTCATTTACAATTCTAGATGAAACTTTTTCTAGTATTTCATAAGGAATTTTGCTCCAAACGCCTGTCATGAAATCTGTTGTTTCTACTGCACGTAAGGCAATGGTGTAATCATAAGTTCTTTCATCACCCATAACACCAACAGATTTTAAGTTTGTTAGTACGGCAAAGTATTGATTAATAGATTTATGAAGTCCAGCATTTGCAATCTCTTCTCTAAAAATGCTGTCTGCTTCTTTTAAAATATCTAATTTGTCATCAGTAATATCTCCAATTACTCTGATAGCTAGTCCAGGTCCAGGGAATGGTTGTCTAAATACTAAGTTTTCTGGTATTCCTAATTCTAATCCTGTTTTTCTAACTTCATCTTTAAACAGATTTCTTAAAGGTTCTACTATTTCTTTAAAATCTACATAGTCTGGAAGACCACCAACATTATGATGACTTTTAATAACAGAACTTTTTCCTAAGCCACTTTCAATTACGTCAGGGTAAATAGTACCTTGTACTAAGAAGTCCACGGTTCCGATTTTTTTAGCTTCTTCTTCAAAAACTCTAATAAACTCTTCTCCAATAATTTTTCTCTTTCTTTCTGGATCTGTAACTCCAGCAAGTTTTTCTAAGAATCTATCTTTTGCATTGACTCTAATTAAATTAATATCAAATTGATTTCTGAAAACTTCTTCAACTTCATCACCTTCGTTTTTACGAAGTAATCCATGGTCAACAAAGATACAGGTTAAGTTTTTACCGATTGCTTTATGTAATAATACAGCAGCAACAGAAGAATCCACACCACCAGATAAGGCACATAAAGCTTTTTTATCTTCAATTTTTTCTTTTAATGTTTTAATGCTATCTTCTACAAAAGAAGAAATTTGCCAATCTCCAGAACAACTGCAAATGTTAAATAAGAAGTTTTTAATCACTTGTGTCCCATTAACAGATAAATTTACTTCTGGATGGAATTGAATCCCATATAGTTTTTTCTCTGCATTTTCCATTGCAGCATTTGGGCAGTGGTCTGTTGAACCAATATTTTTAAAACTATTTGGTACTTCAGATACAAAATCTGTATGACTCATTAAGAAATCATTTGTTGTTTCAAATCCTTGGAATAGGGAAGAGGTGTTATCAATATTTACCTTTGTTGTTCCATATTCTCTTGTATTTGCTCTTGATACAGTTCCTCCTAAAGTATAGGTCATTAATTGCATACCATAACAAATTCCCAAAACAGGAATACCTAAATCAAAAATGCCTTCTGCACATTTAGGAGAATCTTCTCCATAAACACTAGCAGGTCCACCTGTGAAGATAATTCCTTTTGGATTTTTTTCTTTAATTTTTTCGATAGAAATGTTGTATGGTACAACTTCAGAATATACATTGCATTCTCTAACTCTTCTTGCAATTAATTGATTATATTGTCCGCCAAAGTCTAAGATTAAAATTAATTCATTTTCTTTCATATTTACCTCCGAAATTAAAATCATATACATATGATATCACAATTTGTCGATAAAGTAAATAAAAACCTAATATATAGGAGAAAAACGTAACAATTCAGACATAATCATCGTAAGGAAGGTGGGATATATTATATTTTTAAGATTCTCGGCTACCCTTCGATTCCCATTTAAGAAATT
>CAMLUB010000134.1 GCA_946486515.1 uncultured Clostridium sp. | reverse complement strand
TTGCTGTTAACATCAAAATTGGGACATTATATGAATTTTTTATTCTTTTACATACTGATAATCCATCCATTTTTGGAAGCATGATATCTAGTAAAATTAAATCTGGGTACTGTTCTAAAGCAATATTTAATGCTGTTACTCCATCACTTGCTTCGATTACATTATATCCTTCCTTTTTTAAATTATATACTAATATTTCTCTTATAGGTTGTTCATCATCAACAATTAAAATTGTTTTTTGATCTCTATCTATTTCTTCTTCCACAAAAACTCCGCCTTTCTTCCTTAGCTTTATTTTTATACTTATATTTATATCACACTTATTTCCATTATACAAGTAATTTATTAAAAAATCTTTATTGCCAGTAACAGTTCGTTACAATTCACAGCCCACTAAAGGACAGACACTAAAAATATATTAAATTGATATACGTCTATTGAATACAAAATTTTATTAACCTATAATTAAGCTTGTAAACCATTATTATAGAGGATAAAGTTATGGAAGAAAAATATAAATTAAAAGAATTAAAAACTGATAATATTTTTTCAATTAAGAAAGTAAAAATTTTTTTATTTACTATATGGTTAGTTAGTGTATTAATTTTATCAATACTGATCTTTATTGCAACAAAATCCATTGGAGCTACGCTACTTATGGCATTTAGTGAGAGTTGTATACTCGGAATATTTGCATTATCTATTTATTTATATCCAAAAAATAATAGAGAGTATGAATATATAAAAAATATTGGAAAAAAGGACTTTGCTTATATGTAGATACAGGATTTAATCAATATGGTTACTCTGTACATCATGGTAATAATCCCCTGGCTTCCATTGCTATTGTTGCAGCTTTTTCATATGCTACTATTAAACGCCATGGTCGTATCAAAAATGAAAATTCTAGATATAATCTATACTATATTACTATTGTTGATAAAGAAAAAGTAAAAAATATCTATCAATTACAAGATAATACTGCATATAAAATACTAAAGCTAATATTAGATATACATACGTATCCTGTTTCAAAACCAATAAAGATATATATGTATATAAAAATAAAATTTATGTAGATTTTGAAAGTGTAATTCTAAGCAATTTAGAAGGATATGAAGAAGCTAAACAAATTGTTGAAAAATTAAATAAACAATAAAACTTTTGTAAAAAACATGTCCAATTGGAGACGTTTCTGTTTGGACATTTTGTTTAAATTTTATAAAAAAACAAAGTAGTTACATGATTTATATAAGTCTTGTAACTACTTAATTTTGATTTTTTTAAACTGTTCCAGACAGAAACATTCCTCAATTAAACAAAGGGAAAAATGAGTCCGTCCCCAAAATCCCCTTTTTTAAGTCTGTCCCTTTTGTTTCATTTTGAACGATTTGACACGTTCCTATCGTTTCAATTCTTCTAAGAACATTTGATTTAGCATTTGTGGATTTGCTTTTCCTCTTGTTTCCTTCATGGCTTGTCCCACTAAAAATCCTAATGCTTTGTCTTTTCCACCTTTATAATCTGCTACGGATTGTGGATTTGCTTCTAATACTTTTAATACCACTTCTTTGATGGCACCTTCGTCAGAAATTTGTACCCATCCTTTTTCATCGATAATATCTTCTGGATCTCTTGGATGTTCAAACATTTCTACTAATACTTTTTTCGCAATACTTGAACTAATGGTTCCTTTATCAATTAAGATAATTAATTTTCCTAATTGTTTGCTGTCAAATGGAATTTCGATTGGTTCCATTTCTGTTTCATTTAAGATTCTTGATATATCAGATATGATCCAATTGTTAACTGCTTTTGGATTATTGCATACTTTGATTGCACCTTCAAATAAATCTGATAAGTATTTTGATGCTGTAATAATATTGGCATCTTTTTCTGATAATCCATATTCTTTTAAGTATCTTTCTTTTCTGCTTTCTGGTAATTCTGGTAATGTATTTTTAATATTTTCAATATATTCTTCTGATAATTTGATTGCCACTAAGTCTGGATCTGGGAAATATCTATAATCTTGTGCATCTTCTTTATCTCTCATTGGGAAGGTTTTTCCTGATACATCATCCCATCTTAAGGTTTCTTGTTCTACTGCTCCACCATCTTCAATGACATCAATTTGTCTATCGATTTCATATTCAATGGCTCTTGTGATGCTTCTAAAAGAATTCATATTTTTCATTTCTGTACGAGTTCCTAGTTTTGAATCTCCTTTTTTTCTAACAGATACATTGACATCAGCCCTAAAAGATCCTTCTTGCATTTTACAATCTGATACTTCAATATATTCTAATATAGATTTTAGTCTTCTTAAATATGCTTCTACCTCTTCACTACTTCTTAAATCCGGTTCTGAAACAATTTCAATTAGAGGAACTCCTGCTCTATTTAAATCTACTAAACTTCCTCCAGCAAATTCATCATGGTTTAATTTACCAGCATCTTCTTCTATATGAATTCTCGTTAATCTAATTTTTTTCTTACCTTCTTTTGTATCAATTTCTACATATCCATGCTCACATAATGGTTTATCATATTGTGAAATTTGATATGCTTTTGGTAAATCTGGATAGAAATAATTTTTTCTATCATTTTTACTATTTCTAGATATCTCACAATTTGTTGCAAGTCCTGCTTTTACTGCATATTCTACAACTTTTTCATTTAATACTGGTAATGTCCCTGGCATTGCCATACAGATTGGACAAGTTTGTGTATTAGGTGCTGCTCCAAATTTTGTTGGACATGAACAAAATATTTTTGTTTTTGTAGAAAGTTCTGCATGCACTTCTAGCCCTATAATCACTTCATAATCTTCTCTAGACATTTATCTTCCTCCTCTTCTTTTATTCGTACTATAATTTATAATTGCAAAACAATTTTGCACATCTGTGCGCCGAAAGCTTTGCTTTCTCTAACGCACACATTTCTTTATTGTATAGAAAAAATCAACTTTTATCTTGACCACATGTAGATTTTTTCGTATACAACAAGGTTAGGCTTCTTATATTGGTGAAGTACTGCGAAGCAGTCTTCACATTTGTGCGTCGAAATCTTTGATTTCGTTAACGCACGCCTTTCTTATTTCTTAAATTCTGGTTGATGATTTTCTCTAAATTTCAAATTTTGTTCAAATGTATAAGCTGCATTTAAAATGGTTTCTTCACAGAATTTATTTCCGATTA
>CAMLUB010000133.1 GCA_946486515.1 uncultured Clostridium sp. | reverse complement strand
TAAGACCAAAGGTGATTGTAACAACAGGAACACATACAGCAGGACCAATGTGCATATTAGGAAAATTATTTGGAAGTAAAGTTATTTATATAGAAACCTTTGCCAATACCAATAAAAAAACGGCAACAGGAAGGTTATTATATCCAATTGCAGATTTATTTATTGTACAATGGGAAGAAATGCTAAAAATATATCCAAAAGCAGTTTATGGAGGTTCGATTTATTAATGATATTTGTAATGTTAGGAACACAAAATAATCCATTTCAAAGATTATTAGAAGAAATTGATAGATTAATGAATAAAAATGTAATTACAGAAGAAGTAGTTGTACAGGCTGGATATACACAATATCAGCCTAAAAATCAAAAAATGAAAATAATGGATTTTATGCCAAGAGAAAAATTCGATGCATTTGAGCAAAAAGCAAACTTCATTATTACACATGGTGGAGTAGGTTCTATTATTACTTCACTTGAAAAAGGAAAAAAAGTGATTGCTGTACCAAGGCTACATCAATATGGAGAACATGTGAATAACCATCAAACAGAAATTGTGGAAAAGTTTCATAAAGGTGGAAACATTATTGGACTGCAATCTGTAGAAGAATTAGAAGAGGCAATAAAAAAAGTGAAAGATTTTGAACCAAAGCCATATATAGAAAATAATCGAAAAATGTTAGACTTGATAGAAAATTTTATAGATCATGTCAAATAAAAGATGAAGAAAGAGGAAAAAAATTGAAAGATAAAATACAAAAAGAAAATCAAAAGGAAAAACGAATTTTAAGAAAAGGGAAAGACAAGAAAAAAGAAAAAATAGAAAAAATGCAAGAAAAAGAAATAAAAGAAACAGAAATAAATAAAAAGAAAATAACGAAAGCAAAAATAAAAGCAATAGCCAATCGATTTTTTAATTCAATAGGATTTCCTATTTTAATTGGAATTCTATTATTTTTAAAAACAATTTTCTTTTACCTAAATACAATATCAATTCTAGAACCTATAGACAAGGGAACAATTTTAGGAACAATCGCGTTTATAGCAACACTTACTTGGATGATATCTGTTTTTTTATCAAACAGGGGAAGAATTGTTGTTACAATAGGAGTAGATATAATCATCAGTATATTATTATTGGCAGATAATTTATATCATGCATATTCTAGCTCTATATTATCTATTGCACAAATTATGAATCTTCAATATGGTGAAGAAATTATGAGTACATTGCCAATGTTAGTACGAGTAAAACATCTTTTATATTTTATAGATATCATAATTGTATGTATATTGTTATTTACAAAAATTCTAAAAATTGAAAAGAAAAAGAATTTAGCCATTAAATACAAGATAATAAAAGTAATATTAGGGGTGGGAGTGACAATTCTATTCTTTTACATGGATAAATTTTATATATCTTTAGCAAAAGAAGATCCATTTAATAAAGATAAGCAAGTAAAGAAAAGTACGATTTATGGATATCATATATCTGATATAGAAAATACAATCAACATAAAAAATCAAGCAAAATATGATACAAAAGAAGAATTAATGGCAGATTATGAAAAATTAAAGAGAGAGTATGATGAAAAGTATAGTGAAACAAACTACGATTTGAAAGGATATATAAAAGGAAAGAATGTGATTATATTACAATTAGAATCTATTCAAAATTTTGTGATTAATAAAAAAATTAATGGAAAAGAAATTACACCAAATTTAAATAAATTTATTAACGAAAATATAGAAATAACTAACATGTTCATGCAAAGTTATTCTTCAACAGCAGATTCGGAATTTTCATCTATTACTTCGTTATATCCTATGGAAAATGGAATGTCATATAGTCGATATTATACAAATGCATATGATAATATTTTTACCATGTTTGAAAATGAAGGGTATACGACTTCTTATATGCATGGGAATTATGGATATTTTTGGAATAGAGGAAATGTGTATAAAGCATTTGGCGTACAAAATATCGAATTAAAAGATTCTTTTGCAGATACTTCAGAAGATATCAATGGATATCTATCAGATGAATTATTATATACCCAAGCTGTAGAAAAATTGAAAAATTACAATAAACCATTTATGTCTTATATTGTTTCAGCATCATCACATACACCGTTTTATTTACTTGGATTAGAAGATAAAAGTAAGGTAAGTATTAATGTTGGAAAATATGAAAACACATTTTTAGGATGCTATTTAGAAGCTGTTAATTATGCAGATTATGCCTTTGGAATATTTATAGAAAAATTAAAAGAAACAGATTTATATGATGATACAGTTATTCTTTTATATGGTGATCACAATGGAATGGATATGTATAATGAACATTTAGAAAATTTTCTAAAGGAAACAGATCCCAATTTAACAGATACAGATATCAAATTAAATTATATCAGAGTCGCTTGTGGAATGAAAATACCAGGAATGGAACATATAAAAATAGAAAAACCAGTCAGTAAACTAGACATAAAACCAACATTTGCATATTTGATAGATGGAAATCCAGGATTTAGTTTAGGAACGAATATATTTGGAAGAAAAGATTTTATATGCTTAAATAATGAAAGAATTGTTACAAGCCGATATTATTTTGACGAAAAGTGGTATAGAATCAAAGATGGAGCAGAAATCAATATAGAAGAACTTCCACAAGATGAAAGAGAATTACTAGAAGACTATTATGAGAAAATGAGAAGAGAATTAGATATATCTATTTCGATTAGCATTAATGATTTGTTGAAATAACGTCCCCAATTGGACAAAAAGGAGAAACTATAAAATGGAAGAAGACAGAATTATTAATCCAGAATTAGAAAATAGTACAGAAGAAAAAATGGAAAATTCATTAAGACCCAAGACACTAGATGAATATATTGGACAAGAAAAGATTAAGGAAAATATGAAGATATATATAGAAGCAGCAAAAAAAAGAGGAGAACCATTAGATCATGTTTTATTATATGGACCACCAGGTCTTGGGAAAACAACATTATCAAATATTATTTCCAATGAAATGAATTCAAATATAAAAATTACATCTGGTCCAGCTATTGAAAAGCCAGGTGATTTAGCAGCACTTCTTACAAATCTTTCAGAATTTGATGTTTTATTTATAGATGAAATCCATAGGCTTAGTAAAAGTGTAGAAGAAATTTTATATCCTGCACTAGAGGACTATACATTAGATATTATTATAGGAAAAGGACCAAGTGCTAGATCAAT
>CAMLUB010000132.1 GCA_946486515.1 uncultured Clostridium sp. | reverse complement strand
AGCAAAAAGAAAACCTCCTTTTAAGAAATACTTACTTTTAGTATTTCCTAAAAAGGAAGTTCTATTCGTTTTATTTTGTTTGTTCTTAAATCTATTTTTAAGAACTATAGCAGCTTTCTTAAACATTTTATCTGTTTATAATATTTCAAAACTCGCATTATTGTTCGACCCCAAATTTTACATTAGTAAAATTTGGGTGCATTCTTATAGTAAAGCAACGTTTATGTCCATCACCAAAATCTCAATTTTATCAACCAATCTTACTAACAATATCCTTTTTCATTTTATTAATAATTTTCTTCTCTAGTCTCGATATATAACTTTGTGAAATGCCGTAATTCATCTGCAACTTCTTTTTGTGTTTTCTCTTTTCCAGTTTTAAAACCGAATCGCATTTCCATGATATTTTTTTCTCGATCATTTAATTTTAAAACAGCCGCTCGAAGTAAAGTTTTATCTACTTCATCTTCTAGATTTCTAGATGTTATATCTGGCTCTGTTCCTAGAATATCTGAAAGTAATAATTCATTCCCATCTCCATCCTTATTTAATGGTTCATCTATAGAGATTTCTCCTTTTATTTTATTGCTTTTTCTTAAATGCATTAAAATTTCATTTTCTATACATCGAGATGCATATGTTGCTAATTTTATCTTCTTCTCATTATTAAAAGTATTTACGCCTTTCATAAGTCCAATCGTTCCAATAGATATTAAATCTTCAATACCAATTCCTGTATTTTCAAATTTCTTAGCAATATATACTACTAATCTTAAATTTCTTTCAACTAGTATTTGCCTTGCTTCTAAATTATTTTCTTCAGATAACTTTTTTATATAAATCTCTTCTTCCTCTGGAGATAGTGGTGGAGGGAGTGTTTGGCTACCTGCTATGTAAAAAATTGGCAAATACTCTATTTCATCATCTTCATTTAAATATTTTGCACATATGGTATGTATACTATTTTTTAGAAAATCAATAATTTTCATTCTATCAACTCCTTTCTTTGTCCTATTGGGGACGTTTCTGTTTGGGACATTTTAGAAAGTATCCTTATTTGTCTAAGACAAGTTAATTATTTAATAAAAATTAATAATAAATTATATAATTCTTAAAATGTCCCAAACAGAAACGTCCCCAAAAGGACACAAAATGTCCCAAACAGAAACGTCCCCAAAAGGACACAAAAGGGCAAAAACAGACACTATATAAGTTCAATTCCCAACAAAGCTCTATACTCTCCCCTTTTTGTCAATGATTTATTATAAATTCCAATAATCATATTTTCTTTTGTTTCATCTCCTTCTTCATTTTTTATCACTACTTCTTCTGCTTTAATTCCTAATAACATGCCATTTTGTTTTCCTAATGAAGAAAATGGAATCACTTTCAGTCTTGGCATATATTCTTCCTTAATGTTTTTTGGTATTTGGCTAAAATCACCTCCTAAAATATTGTCTAGATGATTTAATATTTCTTTTGGCATACAATCATATAAAAGTGTGTGCTCTACAACAATAACAGGTGTATTGGTAATCGGTTCTTTTAAAAAATTTCCTGTGTCCATCATGGCTTTTGTTTCTATTATTTTATGATTTAGTTTTATTTGAATCGTGCAATACATATCTTTAGCAGATATTTTGTTTTTTACTATTTTGAATCCAATTACACAAATGACAAATGCAATACATGCAGATATTATGATAACTTTTAATGAACTTGAATTTAATGTTAATATGTTGTTTTGGAATATTTCTTGTGGCTTTACTATATAGATAAATGCAAATGCTGCTCCTCCAAATACAAAAGAGGTTAAATAAAATATTAATGTAAATTTACATAGTTTTTTTACGTTTTTTGGATTGAAAGCTATATATATAATGACAAGAGACAATATGAATTTTAAAAAGAAATTAGAATAGATTTTTAAATTGGATATATAAGCTATAATGGTATATATTGCTCCTAAAAAACTTGCTAATAGTAATCTTATTTGTTTCATTTTTATTTTTAAAATAATACCAGTAGCAAATAGTATGATATAATTCATGAATAAGTTTTCTATTAGTACAACATCTATATATATTGTCATTTACACATCACCTATTTATTCATTACTTTCAGCTTTGCTTGCACTTGTCATTCATCAATTTACTTATGTAAATTGATATGTATTTTGTCTTTACACCTGCTTATCTATTTTATTCCTCTACATGTAAAAAAGCTGTCCTTTCTTATTGTAAAAAAAAAGAAATAATCGGTAAAATTCGATTACTTCTTTTTGTTATAGAGTTTTTAATATATGAATTCTGTTATTTCGCTAATATATTTTCATATTTGTACGAAAATTTTCTGTTTTTTATTTTAACCTTACTAAGATTTTTTTGTATACAATACAGTTAGGTTTATAAATTCTTATTTCTGTTCTTTCTTAAGAAAGAAGGAATATCTAAATCATTTTGTGAGTTGCTTACTTCTGAACTTGCTGGAATTGAATTAATTTTCTTTTCCCAAGTTTTTGATACAATATTGTCTACTCCTATACTTGATATTGGTTCATTTTTTTCAAATCCTGTTGCAATAACTGTAATTTGAATTTCATCTTCCATGCTTGGATCTGTTACTGTACCAAAGATAATATTTGCTTCTGGATCTACACTGCGTTGAACTAATTCAGCGGCTGTATTTACTTCATGTAATCCTAAATCTTCTCCACCAGTAATGTTGATGATAACACCTTTTGCACCTTCTATTGATGTTTCTAGTAATGGACTTTGAATAGCTTCTTTTGCAGCATCTTCTGCTCTATTTTCTCCTGATGCTCTACCAACACCCATATGTGCCATACCTTGATTTAACATGATTGTTTTTACATCAGCAAAATCTAAGTTAACAAGTCCTGGGATGGCAATTAAGTCTGATATACCTTGTACACCTTGTCTTAATACATCATCTGCCATTTTGAATGCTTCAATAATTGATGTTTTTCTATCAATGATTTGTAATAATTTATCATTTGGTATAACCACTAATGTATCTACTTTTCCTTTTAAACTTTCAATTCCTCTTTCTGCTTGTGAAAGTCTTTTCTTTCCTTCAAATGTAAATGGTTTTGTAACAACACCAATGGTTAAAATTCCCATTTCTTTTGCAGCTTGTGCAACAACTGGTGCAGCTCCTGTACCTGTTCCTCCACCCATTCCAGCTGTAACAAATACCATGTCTGCTCCTCTTAATACTTCTGCTAATTCTCCTTTGCTTTCTTCTGCTGATTGTGCTCCAAT
>CAMLUB010000131.1 GCA_946486515.1 uncultured Clostridium sp. | reverse complement strand
CAATCTTATATCCATTAATAATATCATCCATAAATAGAAGAGGTATTTTTAATCTACTTTTTGATAAATATTCATCTTGTACCTTTTTAACCTTTTCTGCTCCTATAATATTTAAAACAGAACCTATATGATATAGCATTTTCCTAGACAAATGCAAATTTTTTAACGGACCTGTTAATGTACTATTTGTATCTTCCGATAAAAATACATCTCCTGCAATTTGTATCATCTGTCCTATTTTTTCTTCTATTGTCATTTCGTTTAATAATTCCAGTATTTCTTTGTGTTTCATAAATACCTCCATTCAATCAATTTAACTCTCTATATAAGATTAATGTAAAAATTTTTCTTTCCACACGAATCCTATTTATAAAGCACAAAATATTCATAGACAAACATTACACATGAACTTCTTTCATTTCTATATGCATGCTTTCTTTTCTAATATTTAAGAATTCTAATCCTTTTTGTACATATTCATTTTTCATAAAATGTTTCCAAAGTAATTGAGTTAAATAGTTTTCTATCATTATCATAGATATGCCTTTATCAATCCCAATCACTTCTTTTGAATACCATTGTCCATTTTCTAGATTATATCCATCAATAAATCCATATCTACCCCATATTTTTGGATAATGATTGTAAAAATTTTCTAATGCTTTCATACTTAATTCTGGTGTAAATACAATGGAACCTGCTGCACCACATGGACTAACTGTTCCATCATTTAGTTTATCTACATCTGCTAAAGCTGGCATTGCTCCATATTCTCCAGAATATCCCTTAGGTCCTAAGCATGCTGTTAATCCCCATGAATTTTCACCAAATGTTTTAAATCTATCTTTATTTTTGATACAATATATTCTATTGGCTATGGTTGCTTTTTTCGAGTTTTCAAACCAGTTAATTCCATTTTCATCTTTTCTATCTCTAAAATCTATCCACGCATGAGAAAATTGATAAGTAAATAATGTTCCACAATATGTATAAATAATGTCTTCGATTCCTTCATATGTACATGTTTCTTTTCTCATTTCATCATACATTGTTTTTGGGATGGGATATGTTGGAGAAGCTACACCTAAAACATATAACATCAATTGTTCAGCATACATATCCCAATGCCCCCAAAATCCTGTTTCTGGTTTATATCCCATATAAAAATAGTTATTTTCTTTATCTCGATACCATTTCCAATTTACTCTTTTATATAGTTCTTCTGCTTTTTGCTTTATTTTTCCTCGAAAAAATTCTCCTGCTAATATGGCTCCACATATGAAAATTGCTGTATCGATAATCGATATTTCACAATTCCATTCTCTTTTTCCTGTGTTCATATTTACAAAATGATAATAAAATCCGTTTTCTCCTTCTACATAATCTAAAAATGTATCTAACGTTTTACTTGCTCTTCTATAAGCTTCTGGATAAGAAATCCAGTTTCTATTAGCTCCAATCACTAAAGCTGCTAATCCATACCCAACAGATGCAATACTCGCAATTTCATCTGCATACATATCCTTATCTTTTATTAATCCATATCCTCTACTTTTTGAGTCTACATTTGCTTCTTTTATGAAGAAATGATAACTTGCTTTCAACTCTTTTAATAATAATGTGTCTCCATATTTCTTTCGTAATCTCATATATATTTTTCACCTCTAATATTATCTTAGCATGTCTTTTTGCTTTTTCCTATGGAAATTTTTGGCGAACTTTTGGCAAATATGTTAGAGGCCACAAATTGTGACCTCTATACATTCTTTTTTCTCCCCTATCTTTTATTTTTCATTTCTCATTGAAACCATAATCTCTCGATTTCTATATTGTTTTGCCTTTTTGGTAATTTGGACAATCCCTTCAATTATTTTTGTAGGCAATCCCGTTTCTTTTGCTATTTCTTCTATTGTCTTTTTGTCTCCGAAACCTTTCAAACAATTATCGATTTTCTCCCAACTTAATTCTTCTTTTATTTTAAAAATTTCATCTTTTTCTTCTTTACTAAATTTTCTTGCCTTCATAATTGGACCTTGATTAAATATCCAAAAAGTAATATCTTCTAAATCCTCTTGTTTTCTCCAGAATCCCGATGTAGCTGGTTGCTCAATTACTTCTCTTCTTGTTCCAATTTCTTTGGCTAATTGTATAACTTCAGTTTTATATAAATGTTCAATTGGTTTAAAATGGGCTAAATTATCTCCAAATGTCATAAAAAATCCTAATTCGTATTCCGTAAGATTGGTACAACCTGCAATGATAAAGCCTTTATCTTGGTAAGAAGAGATAATTGCTGATCTCATAGAACATTTTGCTTTTGCTGGATCTAATATTAATTTACAATTAAAAATAGGTTCATTTTCTGCTTGTTCTAATATTTTTATAAATTCCATACTTTTTCCTTCAAATGGAACAATAGTAAGTGGTACTTGTAAATCTTCTGCTAAGTTTTTTACATTTTTTACAAATTTTCCTTCTGTTTCCGTTTCTTTAACAAATACTAGTTTTATTCTATCTTTTCCTAATGCTTTATAACATAATCTTGCGACAACGTCTGAATCAATTCCTCCTGATACTAAAATTAGTACACGTTCATCCTTTAGAACATATGATTTTATAAATTTTTCTATTTTTTCTATTTCTTTTTCCATATAAACCTTCTTATTTTCTAAATTTTTTTCATTTATTTCATCTTTTCCTTTATCCTTACCAATGTATTTAAAGCATCAATTGGTGTTAACTCATTTAGATTAATTTTATCAATCTCATGAGCAATTTCTGCTAATTTGAAATTATACATATCAAATTGACCTTCTACTTGTTTCTTATCTTTCTTTTCTTCTTTTTTACCAGTTAAGATATTTTTTCTTTCTAAAGATTTTAAGATTTTATTTGCTTCTTCTGTCACTAGTTTTGGAACACCTGCTAATCTTGCAACATGGATACCATAACTTTCATCTGTTCCGCCTCTGACAATTTTTCTTAAAAAGATAATATCTTCTCCTTTTTCTTTAACGGCAATAGAATAGTTTTTAACACCTTCAATTTTCTCTTCTAGTTCTGTTAATTCATGATAGTGTGTGGCAAATAACGTTTTTGCACCACATTTTTCTTTGTTAGCAATATATTCTGCTACTGCCCAAGCAATAGATAATCCATCATAAGTAGATGTTCCTCTTCCAATTTCATCTAGGATAACCAAACTATTTGGTGTTGCTTCTTTTAAAATGGTTGCTACTTCCATCATTTCTACCATAAAAGTACTTTGTCCCATACTTAAATCATCAG
>CAMLUB010000130.1 GCA_946486515.1 uncultured Clostridium sp. | reverse complement strand
GGAAACAATATGAAACTTTAAGTTACTTAGGCTCAAAGTGAAAATAAATTTCTTACATTTTATTTTCAAAAGAAAATCAAGTTTTTCCTATACAAGAACGTTGCTTCGCTCTAGCGATTGCAAATAGAATATAAAAATAATGTATGATACTTTATCTGCTAAAAATATAGAATTTTAAATACAGTTTGGAGTAGAAAAAAAAATAAAAGTATAATATAATGTTAGTATAAAGAATGGAAAATTATTATTTTCAAACCAATTAAAAATATTTTATATAAGGAGGAATAAAATTGAAGTATATTGGTATTATCGTTGCAA
The DNA here is from genome assembly GCA_946486515.1 of uncultured Clostridium sp. Lineage (GTDB taxonomy): Bacteria > Bacillota > Clostridia > TANB77 > CAG-508 > CAG-269. The sequence goes on along the minus strand of CAMLUB010000130.1, from coordinate 2,978 downwards.
TGGATGAAGAAAGACAAGAAATATTAGACTTAATGACGGAAATAGAAATAAAACAAATTTACAATTTACGATTTATAACAGGAAAAATACGAAAAAAAAATTGTGTTTTAGTAAAAAGTGGTGTTGGAAAAGTAAATGCAGCAAGAACCACGCAAATTTTAGTAGATAATTTTGAGTTAGATTTTGTAATTAATGCAGGAGCAGCAGGAGCTATTAATTATTTATTAAATATAGGTGATGTCATTATTGCTAAACATGTTATTCAACATGATTTTGATATAACAGCATTTGGACATAGCAAAGGATATATTACAGGGATAGGAGATAAAATTATATGTGATAGAGAATTAGTAACGGCTTTTGAGAATATGATAAAACATATGGAAGAAAGAATGTATCAAATAAAAATGGGTATTGTAGCATCTGGTGATATATTTTGTACACAAATAGAAATGAAAAACAAGATTAATGCTAAATTTAATGCAGATGTTGTAGATATGGAATGTGCTTCTATAGGACAAGTATGTTATTTAGATGATATTCCTTTTATTAGTATTCGATGTGTATCAGATATACCAAATGGAAAAAATGAAAGTACATTTAATGAAAATCTGAAGTTGGCTTCCAAAAGATGTGCTAATATTATTAATGAATTTTGTTCTTAAATAGAAAATTCTATAAATGATTTTAATGATTGAAATAGATTAATTTCAAACAAAGGATTAGTTAATTCTAAATAGAGGAAATTTGTTGTTTTTAATTTATAAAGAATTAGTATAATTATTAAATGAATCGAGAATAATGTATATAGAAAAAATATGTGTTAAAAATGAAACTTTTCATTAAGCATATAATAAAAAAAGAAAGGTGTGAGTTTTTTGGATAGAAAAATTAGAGTATTACAGTATGGGACAGGAAAGATGAGTGTCTATACGATGAGATATGTATATGAAAAAGGTGCAGAAATAGTAGGTGCAATTGATGTAAATCCAGATGTGATAGGAAAAGACATTGGAGAAATTATGGGATGTGAGAATAAAGACATAAAAGTAGTTAGTTTAGATGATGCTGAAAAAATGATAAAAGAAGTAAAACCAGATATTGCAATTGTAACAACGATGAGTTTAATTGCTGATGTAGAAGAGGCACTTATGTTATGCGCAAAGCATGGAATCAATGCGATAACAACTTGTGAAGAAGCATTTTATCCTAAAAATTCAAATCCAAGTGTAACACGAAAATTGGATGAGATGGCAAAGAGTACAAATTGTACTATAACAGGAAGTGGATATCAAGATATATATTGGGGACAATTAATTTCAAGTATTGCAGGTTCAACACATAAAATCACAAAAATAAAAGGGAGTTCAAGTTATAATGTAGAAGATTATGGAATTGCATTAGCAAAAGCACATGGGGCAGGTTTAACATTAGAAGAATTTGATAAACAAGTTGCTTCGTTAGATCGAATTTCAGATAATGAAAGACAAGAAATAATTAACAAAGGTGAATATTTACCTTCATATATGTGGAATGTAAATGGTTGGTTATGTGCAAAATTAGGATTAACCGTAAAATCGCAGACACAACAAACTGTACCGCAAACTTATAAAGAAGATATTGAATCTTCAACATTAGGAATGATAGTAAAAGCAGGAACAGTAACAGGAATGAGTGCAATTGTTACAACTGAAACAGAAGAAGGAATTACATTAGAAACGCAATGTATAGGTAAAGTATATTCTAAAGAAGACTTTGATAAAAATGAATGGACTATTGAAGGGGAACCAAATACAACCTTAATTATTAATCGACCATCTACAGTAGAATTAACTTGTGCATCTGTTGTCAATAGAATACCAGATGTGATAAATGCAAAACCAGGATATGTACCAACAGAAGAAATGGGAGAACTAAATTATAGAATAAAGCTATTAAATGAATATGTAAAATAATTTACAATTTATAGATATAAGATGAAATAGTCATTAGTTACCGTTCACACCTACCTTAAGATGATTAGGTTTGAACGGTAACAATCATTACAGTTATCTTCTAAAAATAACGAAAAATTATATACTTTTTTTTAGTTTTATGATATAATATATGTAGTGATAATTTTAGTATTTTACGGAGGTAAAAGATATGTTTGAAAGTAAATATAGTAAATTATTAACAATCATATTGGTAATAGTTATTATAGCAATATTGGGATTACTTGCTTTTTTAGGATATGATTGGTATCAGAAATATTTTTTAGAAAATGAGGCTTTAGCATTTGTTGAAAACTATACAAATGATGTAAAAGATGATGCAACAGATGGAAATACCGTTTCTGAAGATAATACAACACCATCAACAAACCCAGTTGACAACCTTGATAAAACAAACATCGTATCTGGAGCTTCTGAAAATGAAATGCCAACATTTAATGGATTTAATGTATTAGGAACAATCGAAATACCAGCAATTGACTTACATTATCCAATACTAGAAAAAGCCAATACAAGAGCATTAGAAACATCAGTTGGATTTTTGTATGGAGCAGGTATTAATCAAGTAGGAAACTCTGTTATTGCAGGACATAATTATAGAAATGGATTATTTTTTTCAAATAATAAAAAATTAAATATTGGAGATACCATATATATTACAGATAACTCAAAAAATAGATTAACGTATAAAATTTATCAGAAATTTGAAACAACACCAGAAGATGTCAGTTTCTATTCAAGAGACACAGGAGGCGTTCCAGAAATTACTTTAACAACTTGTAATGATAATAGTAGTAAAAGATTGATTATACTTGCTAGAGCAGAATAATTAGCAGGACAAATCTCGCTTCACGAGAACTTTTCTCTACTTTTCTAATTTAACTATATATATTTAAGTTCTCGAAGAAGCGTAAAGATTTGTCGAAGCAAAAAATTGCATAGCAATTTTTCTGTGCAACGTTGTTTTTTATGGTATAGGAAAAG
>CAMLUB010000129.1 GCA_946486515.1 uncultured Clostridium sp. | reverse complement strand
GGAGTGAAAAAAATGACAGATATTGAAATTGCAAGAAATACAAAATTAGACAATATCGTAGATGTCGCAAAAAAAGTAGATGTAGAAGAAGAGGATTTAGAATTATATGGAAAATATAAAGCAAAATTTTCTTCAGAATTATATGGAAAAGTAAAGGATAGAAAAAACGGAAAGTTGATATTAGTAACAGCAATTAGTCCAACACCATTAGGAGAAGGAAAAACCACTATGTCAATTGCCATCGCTGATGGATTAAGAAAAATTAATAAAAAATCTATTTTAGCATTAAGAGAACCATCTTTAGGTCCTGTATTTGGAATCAAAGGCGGAGCAACAGGTGGAGGACATGTACAAGTGGCTCCAATGGAAGATATTAATCTACATTTTACAGGAGATATTCATGCCATTACAGCTGCTAACAATTTATTAGCTAGTTTAATTGATAATCATATCTATTTCGGAAATGAATTAAAATTTAAAGAAGTTGTTTGGAAAAGATGTGTAGACTTAAATGATAGACAACTAAGAGTTGTAGAAACAGGACTTTCAGGAGAAAACAAAATTGTACCAAGAAAAGATAAATTTGATATTACCGTTGCTTCTGAAATTATGGCTGTTTTGTGCTTATCAGAAAATATTAAAGATTTAAAAGAAAAATTAGGAAACATATTAATTGGATATAATGAAGAAGATAAACCAATTTATGCAAAAGATTTACATGCACAAGGAGCAATGTCAGTCCTATTAAAAGATGCTATTAAACCAAATTTAGTACAAACTTTAGAACATACACCAGCCATTATTCATGGAGGACCATTTGCCAATATTGCTCATGGATGTAATAGTATTGCCGCAACAAAACTTGCTTTAAAATTAGCTGATTACACAGTTACAGAAGCAGGATTTGGTGCAGATTTAGGAGCAGAAAAATTCTTAGATATTAAATGTAGAAAAGCAGAAATAAAACCAGATGCAGTTGTGATTGTTGCAACCATAAAAGCATTGAAATACCATGGTGGAATTGAAAAAGATAAAATTCAAGAAGAAAATATGGAAGGTCTAGAAAAAGGATTAGACAACCTATATAGACATATTTCTAATATCAAAGATAAATTTGGATTAAATGTCATTGTGGCAATTAATAGATTTAATTCAGATACAGAAGCAGAAATCGAGTGTTTAAGAAAACATTTGGAAGAAAAAGGAGTAGAATTGAGTTTGGTAGAAGGTTGGGCAAAAGGTGGAGAAGGCGCTATCGATATTGCTCAAAAATTAGTAGATTTAACAGAAAAAGAAGAAAACTTCCAATATATGTATGATTTAAATGAAGGAATTAAAGAAAAAATAGAAAAAGTAGCAACAAAGATTTATGGAGCTAAAGGTGTTGTATTTGAAGAAGCAGCAAAAAAAGAAATGAAGAGAATTGAAGAATTAGGATATGCAAATCTTCCAGTTTGTATTGCAAAAACACAATATTCTTTCTCAGATGATCCTAAAAATCTAGAATGTAAAGATGAGTACAATATTACGATAAGAGATTTAGAATTGAAGACTGGTGCGGGCTTTATTGTAGCACTTGCAGGAAAAATTATGACAATGCCAGGATTACCAAGAGTACCAGCCGCAGAAAGTATTGACATAGATGAAAATGGAGAAGTTGTAGGAATTTTCTAAAAGGAGTTCTATTGTATAGGAAAAATCGACTACTATCTTGACCCTATGTAGATTTTTCCGTATACAACAAGGTTAGGCTTCCTATATTTGTGAAGTACTGCGAAGCAGTCTTCACATGTGTGCGTCGAAATCTTTGATTTCGTTAACGCACGCCTTTCTTATAAAGAAAATCAATTTTTACTATACAATTTTAAATTTATAAAAGCATATTTATTTTATAGAAAAAAATATGAAAATATGATATATATAATTTGAGGAGGAGAAGAATATGAAAAATCAAAATATAGAAGAAAATTCAATAAATCCAGAATTACAAAATTATATAGAAACAGAAATCTTTCCATTATATGAAAGAAATGAACAATCTCATGGTATTAACCATATTCATACAGTTATTAACAGAAGTCTGAATATTGCAAAAGAATATGGAGTGAATAAAAATATGGTATATACTGTGGCAGCTTATCATGATTTGGGGCATTACATTAATCCAAAAATACACGAAAAGTTATCAGCAGAAATCTTTATGAAAGATAATAAAATAAAAAAATGGTTTACAGAAGAAGAAATTCAAATCATAAAAGAAGCAATTGTTGACCATAGGGCATCAAGCAACCATGAACCAAGAAGTATATATGGGAAAATTGTTAGTACTGCAGATAGAACGGTAAAAAGTATAGATGTTTGTATAAAAAGGGCATATACTTATTATATTAATCATTGTCCTAGTACCCCTAAAAATGAACGAATACAAAAAGTATATGAACATCTAAATGATAAATATGGACCAAATGGATATGCGAAAACTTATCTATATGATGAAGAATTTGAAATTGGAAAAAAGAAATTTATAGAAGCATTAAGTGATAAAGAAGCATTTATAAAAAGAATAGAAAATGTAATAGAGAACATGGAGGTGTAATATGATTCTTTCAACCCTATGTTATATAGAAAAAGATGATAAATAAATGAAGATTTTGTAGAAGGAAGATTAAATGAAGGTTAAAGTAAGGATTGATAAAGCTAACTGGGAGAAATAGAAATATGAGTGAAATAGATATATTAAAAGCATTGGTAAAATATAATACAGTGGAAGATAAAGAAAATCAAAAAATTTTAACATATATAGAAGATTATCTAAAACCATTAGGATTTACTATACAAAAGAAAGAAAAATATTTGATAATGTCTATTGGAAGAAAACCGATTTTAGGGTTTATAGGTCATAGTGATACAGTGAATTATATAAAAGGTTGGTCAATAAATCCATTTGATGTAAAAGTAAAAGAGGATAATATATATGGATTAGGCGTATGTGATATGAAAGGTGGAATAGCGGCATTTTTGCAAGCACTAGCAGAAATTGACTTAAATACATTAAAAAGAGGAATAAAAGTATATATCACATATGATGAAGAAATTGCTTTTTCTGGAATAAAGGAAATATTAAAAAGTCATGAACAATTTCCAGAATATATCATTGTAGGAGAGCCGACTGATAATCAGATAATATGTTAAAATTTATGAAAAAATAAAAATACAAACAATTTTGAGAAAAAATCTCAAAAATATTGATATTTTTAAAAATATGGCATATAATATAGTATGAGAGGAGGAAAAGCAAAATGTTAATAAGATTTAGTTTTAAAAATTTTAAATCATTTAAAGATGAAAAT
>CAMLUB010000128.1 GCA_946486515.1 uncultured Clostridium sp. | reverse complement strand
CGAAGAATCGTAAAATTGGTGGCAAAACCACATCTGCTAACTATCATTTCCTATGTTACTTATTCTATAATATTCTTTTTAGTTTGTCTACAATTTTTATTAAATTTATAAATATATTTTAACTTTTAAGATAAATTGCTGTTTGTTGTTTCAATAATACCATAAGAAAGGCGTGCGTTAACGAAATCAAAGATTTCGACGCACACATGTGAAGACTGCTTCGCAGTACTTCACGAATATAAGAAGCCTAACCTTGTTGTATACGGAAAAATCCACATAGGGCAAGATAAAAGCCGATTTTTCCTATACAATAAAAAAGGGAATTATTCTATACACTCGTATAAAAATAATTTCCTTAAATAACTTTTATTTATATGCTATTTTTTACCTTGATTATATAAAACGAATTTGCTCATTCTCTATCTTCCAACTTTTCTGTTTTGCTTCTGTGATTTTATCTCCTGGTTCACTTCTTCCGATTAAAAATGGAGAATTGTCATCATGTTTTTTCATATTTTCTATCACAAATTGCTTATTGGCATTTGCATAACAATATTTGCATAAATGTCCACAGGTATTATATGCTCCTATGTCATTTCCCATTAAACAATTACATTCTTGTCTTAAATTTTTTCTTTTTGGTGGTTGTAATGTGTTGTTTATCGCTTTTTCAACGATTTCTTGACTCATACAACCATTACATTGTAATCCATATTGTGATAAATATGTTTTTTCACAACAAGCATGAATGACCATATTGTTTTCTTTTCCGATTTTACTAAATGCTTTGGCCATTTCTATTTGCTCTTCTTTTGTTGGTGGATTTATGTTTGGAGCATTTCTTTTTACTTTTTCATATACATCTAAAAAGCTAACCGTACAGTTATGTGTATATCCTTTTAATTCTTTTGCCATTTTCTCAAAATACTTTATATGTTTATTCACATCAAATCCATTTCCTATAAATATAGGGTCATATCTCCATCCAATAGAATCTACACCAATATGATTTGATAATTTTTTAAAGCTTTCCATTACTTTTTTCTTATCTGGTACATTTGGCTCTATATCTTTTCCATAAGGAGTAATAGTTACAAACCAGTATTGTTTATACATATCTAATTCATCTAAATAAGTAAGTATTGGTTCTGGATTTTTCGTACAAAAAGCTAAACAATCTACAACTTCTGGAGATAAATTGTATTTTGTTACTTGATTTGGATTATATGGATTTCTTACTAATACATATCCTTCTCGTATTCTATTCATAAGCCATTTTGCATAAAATGCTGGTATATCTGTTCTACACCCTGTATTGATAATCATAAAATGATTTCTCCTTTAAATCTGTAATGATTTGATGAATATCTTTATCAAATGAAACGGTTTTATTTTGAACTTCATAATTAAATATTTTATTCACTTTCATATATTTGTTTAATCTCTTTTTCTGAAACTGGACCTTCTCTTTGAATTATTATACTATGTCCTGTACAATCTACAATTGTACTAGCTCTTCCAAATATAACATCTCCTTCAACCATTCCATCAAGCAATGGACACATTTTTTCTATTTCATCTAAATTTTTGCATGGATTTTCTCCACTTTTATTTGCACTTGTCAAAAATAAAGGTGTTCCAACTTCTTCTATTAGTTTGTGTAAAAATTCAGAAGGAACTATCCTTATTGCTATTTCATTAGTCTTTCTTATTCCAGCATTATTTATGCCTAAAAATGCTTCTGCCCTTTTATTTAAAACTAATGTTATAGGTCCTGGCATAAATTTTTTTATTATCTTTTCTACTTTTTCATTTACAATAGCTATATTTTTTATTTGTTCTATATCTTTACATGTAACAGGAAAAGATTTCGTAGAAGGTCTATTTTTTACTTCAACTAATCTATTAAAAGCTTTACTAGAATTAATTTTTGCACATATTCCATACAAAGTATCTGTAGGCACACTGATTACTCCATCTTGTTTTAATATTTCTGCGATTTGTTTTACTTCACTTTGTTTAAATCTTTTCAATATTAACACCTCTTATTCATCAATTGTTGATATTCCAAGTGTAATTTCTTCTAACACATCCAATACTGCTCTTACAGTATCTAATGCTGTAAACATTGGTACATTATTTTGTGTTGCACATCTTCTGATATATGTTCCATCTGTTTCTTGGTCTATGGAATCAATATTTCTTGTGTTGATAACATAACTTACATATCCTTTTCTTAAAGATTCTAAGATTTCTTCACTACCTTCACTAAGTTTCTTTTTTACTCTTGTTCTGATGCCATGTTCTTTTAAAAATTTAGCTGTTCCTTTTGTTGCTTCTATATTAAATCCTAGATTATAAAATCTTCTAATTAAAGGTAATGCTTCTTCTTTATCTTTATCTGCGATAGTTACAAATATGGTTCCATAATTTGCAAGTTTCATTCCTGATGATTGTAATGCTTTATATAATGCTCTAGTTAATTTTTTATCATATCCAATAGCTTCTCCTGTTGATTTCATTTCAGGAGAAAGTGTGGCATCTAATCCTGATAATTTTGAGAATGAAAATGCTGGTGCTTTTACATACCATTTTTCTTTCTCTTTTGGATATACTACATCAATTCCTTGCTCTTTTAGAGATTTTCCAAGCATAACGAATGTTCCAATATCTGCTAAAGAATATCCAGTAGATTTTGAAATAAATGGAACGGTTCTTGATGATCTTGGATTTACTTCAATAACATACACATCTTCATTTTTATCTACAATAAATTGAATATTATATAATCCGACAATACCAATACCTAATCCTAATTTTACTGTATAATCTATGATTGTATCTTTTGCTTTTTGGCTAACACTAAAGGTTGGATATACACTGATACTATCTCCTGAGTGAATTCCTGTTTTTTCAACATGTTCCATAATTCCAGGTATGAATACATCTTTTCCATCACATACTGCATCTACTTCTAGTTCTTTTCCTGTGATATATTTATCTACTAATACAGGTTGTTCTGTATTGATTTCAACAGCTGTTTTTAAATATTTTTCTAATGCTTTTTGATTAGAAACAATTTGCATAGCTCTTCCACCTAATACATAACTTGGTCTTACTAGAACTGGATATCCAATTTCTTTAGCTACTTTGATTCCATCTTCTATATTGGTTACTGCTTCTCCTTTAGGTTGTAATAGGTTTAAGTCTTTCATCACTCTTTCAAATGCATCTCTATTTTCTGCTTTTTCAATGGCATTGACATCTGTACCAATGATTTTAACACCTAATTTTGAAAGTGGTCCTGCAAGGTTAATCGCTGTTTGTCCACCTAAAGCTGCTACAACGCCCTCTGGTTTTTCTAATTCTACAATATTCAT
>CAMLUB010000127.1 GCA_946486515.1 uncultured Clostridium sp. | reverse complement strand
CCAGATTTTTTATATGATTATATAAACACACCAGCAATGCAAAGAATAGGAAAAAAATAAAATATAATATGGTGTCTTCGCCATATAGGTTATAAAAGTTAGAGAAAAAGGAGATAGTTTATAATATGAGTGAAGAAAAAGAAGTAAGAAATAGTGTAAAATTGATATTACTTAATGAGAATAATGAGTTATTGTTAATTAGTACAGATGATAAAGGAATTCAAGGAAAAGAAGGAAAGTATAACGGAAGATTTTGGCAAATGATAGGAGGAAAGATTGAAAACGGAGAAACTTTAAGAGAAGCGGCATATAGAGAATTGTACGAAGAAACAGGATTAAGAAAAGAGCAAGTAGAAGTCCAAGAAAAACCTGCATGGTATGGAGAAGTTGATTTAATGATGCATGGAAAACTAACTAGAATAAAACAAAATTTTGTCTTATCAAAAACTTCTAGTACAAATGTAAGTCTGGGAAATTTAACCGAGGAAGAAAAACCAGTATGCACTAGATTGGAATGGTTTTCAGTAGATAAAATAAAGAGTTGTCCAGATATTATTTATCCAGTTTTATTAACTGCTTCAAGATATTTACCTGCCATACTTAAAGGAAATATTCCAAAGAATACAATTCCAATTGATTTGACAAAACAGCCAGAAAAGAGAATTTAAGAAAAAAACATTGAATATGATAACAAAAAACATACTAGAGGAAGAAGTTCCTATAATATGTTTAATAAGTATTTTATTTTTAATAGTAACCAAATAAAACCATAATCCATAAAATATATAAAAATGAAAGGAGACTATATTTTATGGATTATGAGTTAATGATGAATGGAAATGTTAAAATAGGACAACGAGCACCAGAGTTTGAAGCCAATACAACAATGGGAAAAGTATCCTTAAACGATTATGCAGGAAAGTGGCTAATTTTATTTTCTCATCCAGGAGATTTTACCCCAGTATGTACAACAGAAATGATAGCTTTTACAAGAGCACATACATATTTTAAACAATTAAATACAGAATTGTTAGGATTAAGTGTAGACAGTAATTCTTCGCATTTAGCATGGGTATATGATATATACTGTAGAACAGGGATAAAAATATCTTTTCCGATCATTGCCGATAGAAACGGAGAAATTGCCAGAAGATATGGCATGATTTCAAATGATATTAGTAACACAGAAACTGTTAGAAATGTTTATATAATAGATGACAAAGGAATTATTAGAACTATTTTAATTTATCCTATGAATGTGGGAAGATTTATACCAGAAATTATTAGAATAGTGCAGGCATTACAAATGGCAGATTGTGCACAAGGTTCAACGGCAGCCAATTGGATTCCTAATCAACCAGTCATTATTTCACCACCAAAAATTTATGAAGAACTCCTAGAACGTGTCAGTGAAATAGAGAATAACAGAAATGGAATCAGTTGGTACTTAAGCTTTAAAGAACCGCCCCAAAATATAAATGATACATGTGATACATAATCTTTAAGAAAGTAAGTTTGATAATTTCTTATTCAACTTACTTTTTTCTTTGTGAAAAATAGATCATATTTGTTAAATATTTTAAAGAAACTTCTATATAGTCAAGAAAATGTGTTGTAAGTTACAAATATTGGTCAAGAAAATGTGATATTTTTAAAAAAGTCATTCGAAAAAATGTACAAAATTCAAAAAAGTCGTTTGAAAAAATGTTAAAAGATAGTAAAAGTCGTTTGATTTTTTGTGATAATTATGTTACAATATACATATAATTCAAGAAGTTCCAAAAGCATTAACTTCGCTTAAATATTTTTGCGAAAATGCGAGACAATTTCACATATTAGCAGCAGGTTCGCTTTTAGGAGTGGCTTTACACGAAGGAACTTCATTTCCAGTAGGAAAAGTGGATTTTATTGATTTATATCCTTTAAATTTTCAAGAATTTTTACTTGCAATTGGAGAAGAAAAATTAGTAAACATATTAAATGAAAAGAATTGGGATTTAATCAATTATATAGTATAGGGAATATAGAAAAAATAATAAAGTAATCAAAATTTCAAGAAATAGGAGAGAAATAGATGAACCAATTATTAGTATTAGATTTAGATGGAACATTGTTAAGAAATGATAAAACCGTATCAGAAGAAACAATAGATAGTTTAGTAGAATTTAAAAATAGAGATAATAAAATCTTATTTGCAACCGCAAGACCACCTAGAGATGCTTATAAATATGTACCTCAAAAATTGAGAGATAATCCGATTATTTGTTATAATGGTGCTTGTATGATTGATGGTAAAGAAATATTATATAAAAAAGAAATGTCAAAAGATACAGTACATCAAATAATCAAGCAATCAGAAAAATCTGGGTATCACCAAATTTGTTTTGAGATTGATGATAAATTATATTCAAATTTTGATACTTCTGATTTTTTTGGAAAGGCTCCAACAGAAATTGTAGATTTAACAAAATTAGATATGAAAACAGTATATAAAGTGATTATTTGTAACAAAACACCTATTTCTCATGAGTTTCTTACGATTTTACCTAATACATGTAAAGGTATTGTGACAGATGATGGACAGTTATGCCAAATTATGGATCAAGAAGTATCTAAATGGAATAGTATACAATCTATAATCAAAACATGGAATATAAAAGACGAAGACATTATTGCATTTGGAGATGATTACAATGATTTGGACATGATAAAACATGTAGGAATTGGTGTGGCAATGGGAAATGCAGAAAAAGCTGTAAAAGACGCTGCTGATTTTATAACAGATACCAATATGAATGAAGGTATTAGCAAATATTTAAAAGAGAATATATTGTAGAAAAATATTCTATTACAATTTAAAACGTTTATTAAATTTAAAAAAATGATTTTCAAATAAAAAAATGGAAATCCTCTAAAAAAGAATACAAATAAAAAATTTTCACATAATAGTAGTATGAACAAAAAATGATGTTCATATACAAATTTTTGGAGGTAACGAAATGGAAGGAAATCAAAAGATACATTGTACTGTAGAAACTTGTAAATATAATGAAACAAATAAAAATTTATGCAAGTTACAGGCAATTCAAGTAGAGCCAACGAAAAATTGTCATACAAAACAACCAGAAGAATCTATGTGTTCAAGCTATATTTATAGGAAGGAATAATTTTCTTCTCATTTTTTCTTGACATATCTGTAAATTAGAAATAAAATAACCTTAGCAAAATCAATAGGGGAGAACCCTAAAAGGAGGAAAAGATATGTTAGTTACGACAAAGGAAATGTTTGAAAAATCAATGAAAGAAGGATTTGCAGTAGGTGCATTTAATGTAAATAATATGGAAATTGTACAAGCAATTACAGATGCAGCTCATGAAACACAATCACCAGTTATTTTACAAGCAT
>CAMLUB010000126.1 GCA_946486515.1 uncultured Clostridium sp. | reverse complement strand
AAAATACCAAGATTTCCATTTGATAAATTTACACTTGCTTCAAATAAACTAAGTACACAAATGAAAGCAACTGGAGAGGTCATGAGTGTTGGAAGAACATTTGAAGAAAGTTTATTAAAGGCGGTAAGGTCATTAGAAACAGGTGTCTGTCATATTCATCATAAAAAATTTGACAAAATGGAAATAGAAGACATGATGACATATATAAAAGATGGAACAGATGATAGAATTTATGCCATTGCAGAGTTAATAAGAAGAAATGTAGATTTAGGGCTGATATATAATATCACAAAAATTGATATGTTTTTCTTAGAAAAAGTTAAAAATATTATTGAAATTGAAAATGTGTTAAAGAAAAATGTAGGAGATATTGAAATATTAAAAACCGTTAAGAAAATAGGATTTAGTGATAAATATATTGCAAAAATATGGAAGAAAAAAGAAAGTGATATTTATGAATTAAGAAAGAAAAATAATATATATCCTGTATATAAAATGATAGATACATGTAGTAGTGAATTTGAAAGTTATGTACCATACTTTTATTCAACATATGAAGAAGAAAATGAATCTATTATAAGTGATAAGAAAAAAATTATTGTATTAGGAGCTGGACCAATTAGAATTGGACAAGGTGTAGAGTTTGACTATTCTACAGTACATGCAGTAAAGACGATTAAAGATGCAGGGTATGAAGCAATTATTATAAATAATAATCCAGAAACAGTTTCAACAGATTATACAACAAGTGATAAACTATATTTCGAACCACTAACTGTAGAAGATGTGATGAATATTGTAGAATTAGAAAAGCCAGAGGGAATTGTTACAGCATTAGGTGGACAAACAGCAATTAACCTTGCAGGACCACTTTCAAAATTAGGTGTTCAAATTATTGGAACAGATGTAAATGCTATTGAAAAAGCAGAAAATAGAGATTCTTTTGAAAGAGTTATGAAAGATCTAAAACTATTACAACCTAGAGGAGAAGCTGTAACAAACATAGAAGATGGTATAAAAGTAGCTAAAGAAATTGGATATCCAGTCCTAGTAAGACCTAGTTATGTATTAGGTGGAAGGGCTATGCAAATTGTTTCTAATCAAAAAGCATTAGAAAAATATTTAAAAACAGCTGTTGAAATCAATACAGAACAACCTGTATTGGTTGATAAATATATCACAGGAAAAGAATTAGAAGTAGATGCTGTATGTGATGGAAAAGATGTATTTATACCTGGAATTATGGAACATGTTGAAAAAACAGGAATCCATTCAGGAGATAGTATAAGTGTATATCCAACATTTAGTGTCAGCCAAAAAGCAAAAGATACAATTATAGATTATACAGTAAAATTAGGATTAGGTATTGGTATTGTAGGATTATATAATATTCAATTTATTGTAGATAAAAATGAAGATGTTTATGTAATAGAAGTAAATCCAAGATCATCTAGAACAGTACCATTTATTTCAAAATCTACAGGATACTCTTTAGCAGATATAGGGACATTAGTAATGCTTGGAAAATCCCTAAAAGAACAAGAAATCACACAAGTATATCCTAAAGAAAAAGAAAAGTGGTATGTAAAGGCACCAGCATTCTCATTCTCAAAATTATCAGGGCTAGATGCGACACTTTCTCCTGAAATGAAATCAACAGGAGAAGCTATTGGATATGATAAAAAATTAACTAGAGCTTTATATAAAGCACTACAATCATCAGGAATGAAACTTTCAAATTATGGAACTATATTTGTAACAATAGCAGATAAAGATAAAGAAGAAGCACTACCATTAATTAAAAGATTTTATACCCTAGGATTTAATATAGAAGCAACTAAAGGTACGGCAAAATTTCTAAAAGAACATGGTATAAAAACAAGAGTGAAAAAGAAAATTAGCGAAGGTAGTGAAGAAATTTTAGAATCTTTAAGAAAAGGTTATGTAAGTTATGTCATCAACACTAGAAATATTGATTCTATAGATCAAGAAACAGATGGTAGCTTAATTAGAAGATGTGCTACAGAAAACAATGTTCCTACATTAACAGCTTTAGATACTGTAAAGGCAGTACTTGATGTATTAGAAGAAATTACACTTGGAATTTCAACAATTGATGAATAAATTATAAATAATTAAGAATATATACAAAAAATCTTGAAAATTGTGCAAAATTATAATAAAATATTATTGTTAACTTTAAAATAAAAACTAAAAAGAGGGGGGAGACTATCTTTTTCTCCCCTAGATATTTTTTAAAGGAGTGTGATTAAATGTTAGAATTTGAAGAAAACAAAAAAAATCTTTCTACCCTTAAACAAAAAGTAGTAGAATTAGGTGAGTCACTTTGACATATCTAATTTAGAAGAAGAACTAAAAAGATTAGAAAAGCAAACATTAAAGGAAGAATTTTGGTCAGATAATAAAAATACAAGTAAAATTTTATCAAGAATAAAAAATATAAAAGGAAAATGTACAGAATACAATACAATAAATAATGAAATAAATAATTTAATAGAACTGTGTGAGCTAGTCGAACTAGAACCAGATGAAGAAATAGAAAAAGATATAATAAAAAACACTAAAAAACTTGAAAAACAGGTCGAAAGATTAGAGATAGAAACATTATTTTCTGGAAAATATGATAATAATAATGCAATAGTAACAATACATCCAGGTGCAGGAGGAACAGAATCTCAAGATTGGGCAGAAATGTTATATAGAATGTATTCTAGATGGGCAAATAAAAAAGGATTTGAAGTAAAAGAATTAGACTATTTAGAAGGAGAAGAAGCAGGTCTAAAAAGCGTTACATTTGATATAATAGGAGAAAATGCATATGGATATATGAAATGTGAAAAAGGTGTACACAGATTAGTAAGAATTTCTCCATTTGATGCAGGTGGTAGGAGACATACATCATTTGCATCAGTAGAAGTTTTACCAGAAATAACAGATGATATAGAAATAGATATAAACCCAGATGATTTAAGAGTTGATACATATAGAGCTTCTGGTGCTGGAGGACAACATATAAATAAAACGTCATCAGCTGTAAGGATTACCCACATCCCAACAAATATAGTTGTAGCTTGTCAATCTGAGCGTTCTCAGATTCAAAATAGAGAAACAGCAATGAAAATGTTAAAATCAAAATTACTAGACTTAAAAGAAAAAGAGCAAAAGGAAAAAATTGAAGATTTAAAAGGAGAACAAAAAGACATAGCATGGGGAAGTCAAATTCGTTCTTATGTATTTTGCCCATATACTATGGTTAAAGATCATAGAACAAATTATGAAGTTGGTAATGTTGAGGCTGTAATGAATGGAGAAATTGATGATTTTATGGAAGAATATCTTAGGGGACGTTCCTTCAATCCCTAAAATTCGGGATAATGGGGACGGACCTTAGGTG
>CAMLUB010000125.1 GCA_946486515.1 uncultured Clostridium sp. | reverse complement strand
CGATACCATATATTAGAGGACCTTTTGCTAGTAGAAAAATGGAGGATATTTTAGAAGAGGTCAATATGTTGGCAAAAAAAGGAATTAAAGAGTTAATTGTCATAGCACAAGATACAACAAAATATGGTATGGATATATATGGAGAATCGAAATTAGCAGAACTATTGGAAAAATTAAGTAAAATAGAAGGAATACAATGGATTCGTTTCTTGTATGCGTATCCAGAAGGAATTACTGAAGAATTAATTCATATTGTCGCAAACAATGATAAGATTGCCAATTATTTTGATATACCAATCCAACATATTTCCAATACAGTATTAAAAAGAATGAATCGAAGAACTAATAAAGAGCAAATACAAAATTTATTAGAAACAATTCGTAAAAATATACCAGATGTTGTTTTAAGAACAAGCTTAATTGTAGGATTCCCAGGAGAAACAAAAGAAGATTTTGAAGAGTTGAAAGAATTTGTAAAAGTTGCTAAGTTTGATAAATTAGGTACGTTTATGTATTCAAAAGAAGATGGAACACCAGCAGAAAAATTACCAAATCAAATTCATGGAAATACAAAGAAAGCAAGATATAATCAAATTATGCAAATACAACAAGAAATTTCCAAAGAAATTCAAAGTAAAAAAATGGGTAAAACATATGAAGTATTGGTTGAAGATATGTCTTTTGATGGAAAATATTATATTGGAAGAACCATACAAGATGTACCAGAAATGGATGGAATTGTATATATAAAAAATCAAACAGATAAAAAACCAGAAGAAATTGTCAATCACTTTATAAATTGTAAAATAACAGATGTTAGTGAGTATGATATGATAGCAGAGTTTAAGTAAGCCAAGAGAAGTAGTCTCTTGGCCATTTTATATAGGAGTTACTTGAAAAATCCCATATAATCTAGTATAATAATGATATTGACAACGAGAGAAAAAGATGAAATTTTTACAAAAGAGATTGTAAATAGAAGAAAGGAATGAGTGGATCTATGAAAAAAAGAGTATTAACAGGAGATAGACCAACAGGAAAATTACATATAGGTCATTATTTTGGTTCATTAAAAAAGAGAGTAGAAATGCAAAATAGTGGAGAATATGATATCTATATATTAGTTGCAGATGTGCAAGCATTAACAGACAATTTTAATCATCCAGAAAAAGTAAGAAAAAATGTAAGAGAATTAGCAATGGATTATTTAGCATGTGGAATTGATCCAGAAAAAACAACGATATATATTCAATCTATGATACCAGAAACAGCAGAATTAACTGTATATTATTCCAACTTAGTAACGATTGCAAGACTTCAAAGAAATCCAACAGTCAAAACAGAAATTGCGCAAAAGAAAGAATTATTTGGAGAAAGTGTAACCTATGGATTTTTAGGATATCCAGTAAGTCAAGCAGCTGATATTACGACTTTTGAAGGAGAATTAGTTCCAACAGGTGAAGACCAAGAACCATTAATTGAACAATGTAGAGAAATTGTTAGAAAATTTAATAGTATTTATGGAGAAGTATTAACAGAACCTAAAATTGTATTGTCAGAAGGAAAAAGAATTAAAGGATTAGATGGTAACGAAAAAATGGGAAAATCTCTTGGAAATGCTATCTATTTATCAGATTCAGAAGAAGAAATTACGAAAAAAGTCATGAGTGCAGTAACAGATCCAAATAGAATAAAAAAAGACGATTTAGGAAATCCTAACATATGTATGGTAGCATATTATCATAAACTATTTTCTAGCAAAGAAGAAATCGATACTGTATGTGCAGAATGTAAAGCAGGAAAAAGAGGATGTGTTCAATGTAAAAAGCAATTAGCCAAAAATATTAGTGAATACCTAAAACCAATAAGAGAAAAAAGAAAATATTATGAAGAACATCCAGAAGTAGTGGATAAAATCTTAAAAGAAGGAACAGAAAAAGCAAGAAAAACAGCACAAGAGACAATGAAAAAAGTAAAGAAAGCAATGAAATTAGATTATTTTGAATAAATAGTTGCCAAAGTGATGATTTTAGTGATTTTAGGGACGGAGCAAAAAATCATCACTAATAGTTAGTTAATGTTATATTATAAATTAATTTTTAATAGTGATGATTTTTTGCTCCGTCCCTAAAATCATCACTTTGGCAACAGGGAGGTAAAACATGTTTACAGATTATACAAAAATAATTATAAAATCAGGAGATGGTGGAAATGGTGCCGTATCTTTTAGACGTGAAAAATATGTAGCAGCAGGTGGACCTGATGGTGGAGATGGTGGAAAAGGTGGAGATATCTATTTCCAAGTTGATAAAGATAAAAATACATTAATTGATTTTCGTTATAATAAAAAATTCAAAGCTGGAAATGGCGAAAATGGTAGTGGAAGTCATTGTAATGGAAAATATGGAAAAGACTTATACATCAAAGTTCCAATCGGTACAGTTGTAAAAGATGTGGAAACCGGAAAAGTCGTAGCAGATTTATCTACACCAGAGCAAACAGAATTGGTTTTGAAAGGTGGAAGAGGAGGAAGAGGAAACTCTCATTTTGCTACTTCAACCAGACAAGCTCCTAGATTTTCAGAAGATGGAGATAAAGGAGAAGAAAAAGAAGTTATCCTAGAATTAAAATTATTGGCAGATGTAGGATTATTAGGATTTCCAAATGTCGGTAAGTCTACCTTTTTATCAATCGTTACTGATGCCAAACCTAAAATTGCAAATTATCATTTTACGACTTTACAACCAAATTTAGGTGTTGTGAAAACCAAAAATGGAGATGGATTTGTGATTGCAGATATACCAGGAATCATTGAAGGTGCTAGTGAAGGTGTTGGTTTAGGAATCCAATTCTTAAGACATGTAGAGAGAACCAGATTATTATTACACTTTTTAGATGTGTCAGGACAAGAAGGAAGAAATCCAGTAGAAGATTTTTACACCATTAACAAAGAATTAAAAAATTATAGTGAAAAATTAAGTACTAGAAAACAAATTATTGTAGCAAATAAAATAGATGTACAAAATGAAGAATTAATAAAAGAAGTAGAAGAATTGGCAAAAAAAGAAGGATTAGAACTATATAAAATATCAGCAGCAACAAAACAAGGTGTTCAAGAATTAATTGACCATGTGGCAGAAGTCTTAAAAACATTACCAAAAGAAGAATTGGTTGAAATAGAAGATAAAAAAATATATACATTAGAAGAAAAAGAGGATGATTGGACCATTAAGATAGAAGATGGTGTCTTTATTGTATTAGGAAGAGCTGTTCAAAGATTAATGGGAAGAGTCAATATTGAAGATAATGAATCTATGTACTATTTACAAAAATGTTTGAAAAATATGGGAATTGAAGATAAACTAAAAGAAATGGGTGTTTGTGAAGGAGATACCGTTATTTTAGATGATTGGGAATTAGAATGGTATGAATAAATTGTCCAATTGGGGACGTTTCTGTTTGGGACATTTTTT
>CAMLUB010000124.1 GCA_946486515.1 uncultured Clostridium sp. | reverse complement strand
CATAACTTGCTTCTTTTCCATTTAAAATTTCAAATAAATTAGGACATAATATATCTTTATCATTATTCATATATGTAATTACTTTATTCCAACTATCTGCTTTATGTCCTGATCCGTGAATTAGAATCTTTTTCAAACTCTCCCTCCATTTCCATCAACTTTTCTTAAGAATAAACGTATACTTACAGCAAAAAATAATATATTCTATACTTTTAAAGAAATCAATCTTTTCATGCTAAACCTCTTTTTCTATTTCATCTAAATTTGCTTGTCTTTTGATTTTACCAGTTGTTGTTTTAATTAATGGTTTGTCTGAAACAATCATTCCTCTGATTGCTTTATACTTTGGCATAACACTATTGACTTCCTTTATCTTTTCAGTCAATACTCTATAAATCTCTTCTTCACTTTCTACCTTATATGCTTCTTTCATAATATCTTTATCAAATACAATTTTTACATGTATTTTGATATTATCTTTATCATCTGTTTGTTGTTTTCCAAAGATAAAAGATTCTTTTACACCTTCAATTTTATTAACTAATCCTTCCATTTCTTCTGGATATATATTTTTACCATTTTTTAAGACAATCACACTTTTCTTTCTTCCACAAATAAATATGTAACCATCTTCATCAATTCTAGCCAAATCACCTGTGTGAAACCATCCATCTTCCATGACGCTATCTGTTGCTTTTTTATTATTATAATATCCAAGCATAACATTTGGACCTTTTACCACAAGTTCACCTACACCATCATCATCTGCTTCATCAATTCTAGCTTGCACATGTGGAATTGGTTTTCCAATAGAACCTACTCTATGATATTCATTTGTTTCGATTCCGATGATTGGAGATGTTTCCGTTAAACCATATGCCTGACATAAGTTTAATCCCCAGTTTCTAAATGTTTCAATTACTTCTTTATCTAATGCTGCTGCTCCTGTAATAAATAACTTGATACATCCTCCATACATATCATGGATTTCTTTAAACACTTCTTTTTTCTCTTGCATAGATTTATCTTTATATTCTTGCATCACTTGTTTTGTTTCTTCTACTTTTCCTTTTTTCTCTATCATCTTCCATATATTTTTATACATTAATTCATATATGGCTGGAACAAATGCTGCATAGGTTATTTTGTATTCATTTAAATTTTCTACAATATGTCTAATACCATCACAAAAAGCTCTTTCTGCCCCTACATATAGTGAAACTAGCATGCCCACTGTACATTCATATACATGATGTAGTGGTAAAAACGATAAAATTCTATCATCTGAATTTACATCTACAACAGATGCATAATCCATGATATTTGAAATTAAATTTTTATGTGAAAGTGCCACTACTTTTGATTTTGATGTGGTTCCTGATGTGAATAACATGATACGCATTTCTTCTGGATTTATTTTTGCATTGATATATTCTGTATTTCCACTATCTAATAGTTCTTTTCCTTTTTCGATTAATTCTTTTTCAGAATAGATTCCTTCATCATGAATATCTGCATCCATAGAAATTAAATGTTTTAACTTGTTTTTTTCGCTATATTTTATTTTTTTGATAGTCTCTTCATATTTTTTAGAATAAAATATGGCTTCTACTTCTGATCTTTCTATAACCTCTTCTAATTCATTTGCTGGTAAAGATTTATCCATTGGAACGACAATTCCTACACCACATACAACTGTTAAATAGGCAAGTTCCCATTCATATCGATTTTCTCCAATAACACCTATTCTTTTTCCTTTTAAGCCCAAACTAATTAGTGCAGTTCCTAAGCAGTTTATCATGTCTCTTATTTCCTTATGTGTATATGTTTTGTATTGTCCTTTTCCTATTTTTATTTTATATCCTGGTTTATCTCCATATAGTTCTCTTGTTTTATTTAACATGTCTTTTAAGTCTGTTACTTCTAACACTTTTTTTGCCATAGCTTTATTTCCTCCGTATTTTTATTACTTTTCATTTTATGTGTATTTTTTAT
The DNA here is from genome assembly GCA_946486515.1 of uncultured Clostridium sp. Lineage (GTDB taxonomy): Bacteria > Bacillota > Clostridia > TANB77 > CAG-508 > CAG-269. The sequence continues at coordinate 1,574 of CAMLUB010000124.1, read as the reverse complement.
CGCCTATAATAGATTAATATAGATATGAAAAAATGTCAAATGTTATTGTGAATTTGCTTTAATCTATAACATTACCATTTTCATCATAAATAGTTGTTAATTTAATTAGTCTATAATTTTTCAACTCATTTTCGTCTATACTCTTTTCATTATTCTTCCACCATTTATAATTGGTTTTACAAATTTCCGATATCTTATTATATCCAGAATCAGAATAAGTCTCCATACCTATCTTTCCGATAGCATAGTTGTAAACTCCATTTTCGTACCTTAAAGCATATAGTTCAAATGAATCATCTACATCATATGCCGTTAATTTTTGATTACTATAAAAAAATATATAATAGCTTGCTTCTTGTGTAAAATCCACTTCACAAGCTGTTTTATAAACATTAATATCATTAAGATTTAAAATATTACAGATTTCTTGCTTTTCTTCATTTGAAAATTCATTATCTTTAGCATTTCTTATATAAAACTCTCCGATATGTGGTATTTTAAATTGCATATAAATATAAATTCCTAATAATATCAACACTATCATAATTAAAATACCTATGATTATTCTTCTTTTTTTCATATTTGTTCTCCATATTTTATAATTTAATACTATTATTTAATCTCAAATTCATTTGAATATATATCAATGTATCCATTATCATAAATTGGTTTTACTATTCTGTATATTCCATTAGATAATTTTCCATAATACTGTTCTATATCTAATTTTAGAGTTAATTGATGATCTTCATTTACTTCATAAGCTATATCAATCCAAGTCGAATCATCATATATATATTGTAACTCTACCCATTCTTCATTAACTTTTTGTTGAACTTTAAATTCTACGCCCCAACCATAAGGTTCTTCATTATTATCTGTTATTGTTATTGAAACACTTTCTGGACTTACTGTGGTATTGTCGACTTCTATTGTAACATTTTCTGGACTACGATTAAATTCTTCATTTGATTGTAAATTTTCTTCAAATTTCTTTTCATATGCATTTCTTTCTTCCTCAAAATCATTATAATCCATAAACCACGTACCAATTTTAATATCATCAAATCCTGCTGATGTATTGAAATCTATAACTTTATATCCAAGTCCAAAATATTCTATTGTTCCACCATCCCTATATATTCCTGCTGGATTTTTTATACAAAATATAGGCTTTTCTTGTTTTTTCACTATATTATAATCTATTACAAAAAATGCAATTCCTAAAATTACGATTACTCCTATAATACTAAAACATATTTTTAAACCTTTTTTCATAAATCCCCCTATTTTTCTTGACTTTTTATTTATACATATATTATAATAAATATAGGAAATGACAAATCCACAAACGTGGTTTTGCCAAATAGAGTTAAACTCACATCTACTCGTCAAAGTTACAGATGTGAGCATTTTTTATTTATGTAGTTGCTTATCAACCCAGTTCTTTTATAGAACTGCTGTCAAGGCAACGTTTAATATTAAAGATAACATAAATGCTATTATGAGAAATAGTATTACTTTAACCATAAACATCACCACCCTTCCTACGAAGAATCGTAAAATTGGTGGCA
>CAMLUB010000123.1 GCA_946486515.1 uncultured Clostridium sp. | reverse complement strand
CATTAGGAGGAATGACAAGTGGTGTTAGCCCATTAGAAATGGCATCAGCCTATGGTACAATTGCAAATGATGGTGTATATATTAGCCCAACATTTTATACAAGTGTTACAGATGCTAATGGAGAAACAGTTTTAACACCAAAACAAGAAACAAGGCAAGTGATTTCAAAACAAAATGCGTATATCATGAAAACGATTATACAAGAACCCGTAAAATCAGGAGGAACAGCAACATATTGTGCTATTCCGGGAATAGATGTGGCAGCAAAAACAGGAACAACAGATAATGACTATGATAGATGGCTTTGCGGATTTACACCATATTATTCAGCTGCAACATGGTATGGATATGATAACAGTGAAACCGTATATTTTAGTGGTAATCCAGCAGGACAAATTTGGGATGCAGTTATGACAGATATACATAAAGATTTACCAAGTGCTACTTTTGTAAGACCAGAAGGAATTGTAGAAAAAACTGTATGTAAAACAACAGGTTGTTTAGCATCAAAAAATTGTACAAATACCTATACAGAAATTTTTACAGAGGACAATCTTCCACAACAATGCAAAAATCATAAAAAAGTGCCAAAAGAAACGTTAGGTTTGTGGACACCACTAAATAAAAATAAGAAATAAAGGGACAATTGGGGACGGACTCAAATTTCCCTTTTTTTATGTCCAATTGGGGACGTTTCTGTTTGGGACATTTTTAATTGAGTCTAGTGAAAACAGAGGTAATAGGTTCTATATATTTCTCGTAATCATGACAAAATAAAAAAATATACAAAAAAGTATTGACTTAGAGCTAACTCTAAGTGATATATAATAAATGAAAGCAAATTTATAATAAAACTCAAAATATATAAATAGAAACAAAACAATAGGAAGGAGGCGATATTATGCAAATATCAGAAGTAGCAAAAGAGTTTAATTTAACAACAGATACCCTAAGATATTATGAAAGAGAGGGATTAATTGGACCAATTACTAAAGGAAAAAATGGTATTAGAAATTATACAGAAAGCGACTTACAAAGAATTCAATTTGTAAAATGCATGAGGGATGCTGGATTAGAGATTAGTTTTCTAAAAAGATACTTACAATTATTTGAAGGTGGAGATAATACAATAAAAGAAAGAAGAGAAATTTTGGAAGAGCAAAGAAAAATATTAAAAGAAAAATTAGATGCTATGCAAGAGGCCTATAATAAATTAAATTACAAAATTGATTTATATGATAAAAACATATTAGATAAAAAATTGATGTAAAAAACATAGTTAAGGAGGAATCAAGATGGCATATTTAGGAGAAGAAATTAAAAAATTAGGATTTGGATTAATGAGATTACCTATGAAAGATGATAAAATTGATATTGAACAAACAAAAGCAATGGTAGATCACTTTTTAGAAGCAGGATTCACATATTTTGATACAGCATGGGCATATGCAGGAAGTGAAGATGTTATTAGGCAAGCATTGGTAGAACGTTATCCAAGAGAAAAGTTTCAATTAGCAACAAAAAATGCGGCATGGATAAATTGTAAAACCAGAGAAGATGCTATTCAACAATTTGAAACATCCTTAAAACAAACAGGAGCAGAATATTTCGACTTTTACTTATTGCATAATTTAGGAGAATCTAGAACAAAAGCATTTGATGATTTTGATATGTGGTCATGGATTCAAGAAAAGAAACAAGAAGGAAAAATTAAACATATTGGATTCTCATTCCATTCAACACCAGAAGAATTGGAAGAAATTTTACAAAAACATCCAGAGATGGAATTTGTACAATTACAAATTAATTATGCTGATTGGGAAAATCCAGCAATTAAATCTAGAGAATGTTATGAAGTAGCAAGAAAATATGGAAAACCAGTGATCATCATGGAACCAGTAAAAGGTGGAATGCTTGCAAATCCACCAGAACAAGTAGCAGAAGTATTTAAAAAAGCCAATCCAAATGCATCACTTGCTTCTTGGGCAATTAAATTTGCAGCAAGTTTAGAGGGAGTTATCACAGTATTATCTGGAATGAGCAATATAGAACAAATGGATGATAATATTTCTTATATGAAAGATTTTACAAAATTATCAGATAAAGAAGAAGAAACGATTACAGAAGCACAAAAAGTACTAAGTACAATTCCTTTAATTCCTTGTACAAGTTGTAACTATTGTGCAAAAGTATGTCCAATGCATATTGGCATATCTGGATCTTTCACAGCAATGAATTATTTGACATTATATAAAGATATGGCAGCAGCAAAACATCAAGAAGATTGGTTAGTTGGTGGTCATGGACTAAAGAAAGCTAGTGAATGTATTCAATGTGGTCAATGTGAAAAGGCTTGTCCTCAGCATATTGCCATTCGAGAAGAACTTGAAAAAGTAGCCAAAGCATTAAGTGAATAGCTGTTTTTTCAAACTTCATTTTTAGAGCATAAGAAAAGACTATAAATGAATTTGTGGAATCGATCAATTTTAGAAAATTCAAAAAATATAATCAAATTTAAAGCATGTTCCTAAATCGAAACCAGAATTTAGAAACATTTGTTAGATTTAATTTTAAAGAAAGGAAGGATTTTTATGGAAAAATCAAAAGTGTATTTTACAAAGGAGATTACTCCAGAAAGTGTTGTAAAAATGTATGAAACATTAGGAGTGAATTTACCTGGAAAGGTAGCAGTTAAATTACATTCTGGAGAAGAAGGAAACCAAAATTATATTAGACCAGAATTTGTGAAAGCTATTGTAGAAAAAGTTAATGGAACAGTTGTTGAATGTAATGCAGCTTATGAAGGCGCTAGAAATTCAACAGAAAAGCATAAAAAATTAATTGAGGATCATGGTTGGACCCAATATTTTGATGTAGATATTATGGATGCAGAAGGACCAGATATTGTTTTAGAAATCCCTAACGGAAAAATATTAAAAGAAAATTTTGTTGGAAAAGATATTGAAAAATATGATTCTATGCTTGTTTTATCACATTTTAAAGGTCATCCAATGGGTGGATATGGTGGAGCATTAAAGCAATTATCAATAGGATGTAGCTCATCAGAAGGAAAGTCATGGATACATTCAGCAGGACAATCTAAGGACCAAACGAAAATATGGGATAATTTACCAGAACAAAACAAATTCTTGGAATCAATGGCAGATGCAGCTTCAAGTGTAGTTAAATATTTTGGAAAAAATATTGTATTTATCAATGTAATGTGCAATTTATCTGTTGATTGCGATTGTTGTGCAGTTGCAGAAGATCCTTGCATGAAAGATATTGGTATTTTAGCAAGTACAGATCCAATCGCTATTGATCAAGCTTGCATAGATTTAGTATATCATTCAAAAGATCCAGGAAGAGATCATTTTGTAGAAAGGGTAGAAAGACAAAATGGTATTCATACAATAGAGGCGGCAGCAGAACTTGGATTTGGAACAAGAGAGTATGAAATGATAAATGTAGATTAAAAAAGAAAGAGGAAAAGGTTGAAAAATAATTACAATTTTGGCGTCGTCAAACTTCATTTGAAATTTAATCAACGTACACTAGTACGCCTCATAAATTTCAAACTTGTTTTCCTAGCCAAAATTTAATTCTTTTC
>CAMLUB010000122.1 GCA_946486515.1 uncultured Clostridium sp. | reverse complement strand
CAATGGATAAAAGGTGGTATTGCTTTAGGACCAAAACCTCGTTCATATAAATATAGTGTAAATAAAAAAGAAAAAAGACTTGCAATAAAATCAGTATTAAGTTCTAAAGTATTAGAAAAAGAATTAACAGTAGTTGATAAATTAGAATTAGCAGAAATCAAAACAAAAACAATGGTAAAAGCATTACAAGATTTAAAAGTAGAAGGAAAAACATTAATAATCCTTCCAGAAAACAACAAAAATGTTTTAATGTCATCAAGAAATATTGAAGGAGTTAAAACAATAGTTGCAAACAATATAAATGTATTTGATTTATTAAAATATAATAATCTAATTTTACCAGTTGATACTGTTAAAAAATTAGAGGAGGTGTACGCATAATGTTACCAGAAGAAATTATAATCGCACCAGTTGTTACTGAAAAAAGTAATGACCAATTACAAGAAGGTAAATACACTTTCAAAGTAAACAAAAAAGCAACAAAAGTTGAAATAGCAAAAGCTGTTGAAAAACTTTTTGAAGTTAAAGTATTAAAAGTCAATACTATGAATGTAAATGGTAAAAAGAAAAGAGTAGGCTATCATGTAGGAAAAACAGCAGATTGGAAAAAAGCAATAGTTACTATTGATACAAATCCAGGAGATGCTACATATTTAGCAAAAGGTGGAAAAGAAACAAAAGCTACTAAGAAGTATAAGGATTCTATTGATGAATTTATGGGAGCATAGTTCAAAATGAATTCTGCTTTGCGTTATTAACAAAAAGGGAGATTATTGAAATATGAGCAAAAAATCAGAAGAATTTAGAAGCAAATATAATTTTACACCTAGTAGAAGAGTAACATTACCTCAAAAAGATATTGATATAAGAAATCAAAAGAGGAAAGAAATGTTATTAAGAATTGATAAAAAGTTAGAAGAAAATCAATTATAATTAGTGGGAAAGTACCCAGATAATAAAGAATATCTGTTATGCGGAGCAGGAAAAATATCCGTAAATAAAAAGTAGAAAAAAGGATTTAGCAAAAACGAGTATTGCTAGGCAAAATTTTATGAAAAAAGTGGAGTGTACTGTTGTACATGAGCATTTTTGAATAAAATTTTAACAACGCAAGACGAACTTTTTCATAAATCCGAGAGAGGAGAAAAAAATGGGAATGAAACACTTCAAACCATACACACCATCAAGAAGAAATATGACTGTTTCAGATTTTTCAGAAATAACAAAGAAAACACCTGAAAAATCATTACTAGCAAAGAAAAAGAAAAATGCTGGTAGAAATTCATATGGTAGAATAACAGTAAGACATCAAGGTGGTGGAAATAGACAAAAATATAGAATAGTAGATTTTAAAAGAAAAAAAGATAACATGGAAGCAACTGTTATTGGTATAGAATATGATCCAAACAGAAGTGCAAATATAGCTTTAATTCAATATGAAGATGGAGAAAAAGCATATATATTAGCACCACAAGGATTAACAGATGGAGATAAAGTAATATCAGGAGAAGCTGTTGATATAAAACCAGGAAATTGTATGCCAATAAGTTCAATTCCAGTAGGTACATTAATTCATAATATAGAATTAAATCCTATGCAAGGTGGAAAATTGGTTAAAGCAGCAGGACAAAGTGCACAATTAATGGCTAAAGAAGGAAAATATGCACATGTAAGATTACCATCAGGAGAAATGAGATTAATCTTATCAAAATGTAGAGCAACTATTGGAGTAATAGGAAATAGCGATCATGAAAATGTTAAAATAGGTAAAGCAGGAAGAAAAAGACATATGGGTGTAAGACCAACAGTTAGAGGATCAGTTATGAACCCAGTAGATCACCCACATGGTGGTGGTGAAGGTAGAGCACCAATAGGACACGCAGGACCATTAACACCTTGGGGTAAACCAGCTCTTGGATATAAAACAAGAAATAAGAAAAAACAATCAAACAAATTTATTGTTAAGAGAAGAAAATAATTATGGAAAAACATGTAATATAGGGAATTTGATTTTAATTCTTATATTAAATAGCGTTCCCTATAGTTCTAGATTAATAATACAAAATTTTCTTGAAAGGAGGAAAATTTTAAATGTCAAGATCAAGCAAGAAAAAACCATATGTAGCACCTGAATTATTAAAAAGAGTAGAAGCTATGAATGAATCTGGAAATAAAGAAGTTCTAAAAACATGGTCAAGAGCTTCAACAATATATCCACAAATGGTTGGTCATACTATTGCTGTACATGATGGAAGAAAACATGTTCCAATCTATATAGCAGAAGAAATGATAGGCCATAAATTAGGTGAATTTGCTCCTACAAGAACATTTAAAGGTCATGCAGGAGATAAAAAATCAAATGTAAAAAAATAAATTTAACACTTAAAAATAGAGATTATATAAGAGTGTTACAATACTGATTTAAGGAGGGTATTATAGTGCAAGAGCAAGAAACAGTAATAAATGAAGCTAGAGCAACTCTTAGATATTCAAGAATATCAGCAAGAAAAGTAAAAATAGTAGCTGATTTAATAAGAGGAAAAAACGTAGATGAGGCTTTAGCAATAGTAAAATTTACACCAAAAGCATCATCAGAAATAATAGAAAAATTATTAAAATCAGCAATTGCAAATGCTGAAAATAATCATAATATGAGACATGAAAATCTATATGTTGCTGAAATCTATGCTAATCAAGGTCCAACATTAAAAAGAATTAGACCAGCAGCAAAAGGTTCAGCAGTTAGAATTAGAAAAAGAACAAGTCACATTACAATAGTTCTAAAGGAAAAAGAATAAAAATAAATCACAGATTTACATGGAAAGAGATATTTCTTATCCATAGTAAAAGTGAAAAAAGGGAAAAAAGTATCCCTTGTCAATAAAAAAAGAAAAAGGAGGCATAAACAAGCATGGGACAAAAAGTGCATCCAACAGGAGTAAGAGTTGGAATAATTAAAGATTGGAACTCTAAATGGTATGCAGACACAAAAAACTTTGCAGATTATTTAGTAGAAGATCAAAAAATTCGTAAATTTTTAAAGAAAAAATTATATCTTGCTGGAATTTCAAAAATTGAAATAGAAAGAACAGCAAAATTTGTTAAAGTAAATCTATATACAGCTAAACCAGGAATAGTAATAGGAAAAGGTGGAGCTGGTGTAGAAACAATAAAAAATGAATTAACAAAATTAATTAATAAAGATGTTAATTTAAATATAGTAGAAGTAAAAAATATAGACACAGACGCACAATTAGTTGCTGAAAATATTGCTGGACAACTAGAAAGAAGAATTTCATTTAGGAGAGCTATGAAACAATGTATGCAAAAAGCTATGAAGTCAGGAGCTTTAGGAATAAAAACAGCAGTATCTGGAAGATTAGGTGGAGCAGATATGGCTAGAACAGAATTCTATAAAGAAGGAAATATTCCACTACAAACTTTAAGAGCAGACATAGATTATGGATTTGCAGAAGCAGATACAACATATGGAAAAATAGGTGTAAAAGTTTGGATATATAAAGGAGAAGTTCTTCCAGAAAAGAAAGTGGAAGGAGGAGACAAATAATGCCATTAATGCCAAAAAGATCAAAATTTAGAAAAATGCAAAAAGGTAGAATGAGAGGAAAAGCAACAAGAGGAAA
>CAMLUB010000121.1 GCA_946486515.1 uncultured Clostridium sp. | reverse complement strand
AAGAAAATCCACTTGTAATAAATGCAGTAGAAGCACATCATGGAGATGTAGAACCTCAGACACTAGAAGCAGTTTTAATCCAAGCAGCAGATGCAATATCAGCATCAAGGCCAGGAGCAAGGAGAGAAACATTAGAAGCATATATCAAGAGATTACAAAATCTTGAAGAAATTGCAGATTCATTTGATGGTGTTGAAAAATCTTTTGCAATACAAGCAGGACGTGAAATAAGAATTATAGTTAAACCAGATAAAATCTCTGATGACAAAATGACAATTTTAGCAAGAGATGTTGCTAAAAAGGTAGAAAGCGAAATGGATTATCCAGGACAAATTAAAGTAAATGTAATTAGAGAAACAAGAGTAATAGATTATGCTAAATAAAAAATGTGCTAAAAGAACAGAAAATTTTGGCATACAACAAAAAGACATGGAAAATTATTATTCCATGTCTTTTTGTTGAAGAACAAATATTGCAAAGAAATGGTACTAGGGGCTGAGTAACAAAGAAATAAACATTGTAATTTTACAATATATAAATGTATTGAAAAAAAAATTCATATCTAGTATAATAATAAAAAAATAGAGGATTATTAAAAAATAATAAAAGCCCGCTATTGTTTTAACTATATAATCCTTTAAATAGAAAAGAAGGGAATGTAATTTATTATGAATAAACATATCAAAAGGATTTTAATTATAATAATTCTATTTGTTTTATTTTTTACTGGAATAGAAATTGGCAAAAATATTTTAAATGATAGCGAAAAAGAGACTACAGAAAGACAAGTAAATAACACAGTACGAAATGAAGTAATTAATAATGAAACAAAGTCAAATGAAACAGATAATATTGAAGATAAACATAATAATGAATTATTTGGAGCATATTATGAAAAAGCAGAAGATATAATGGAAGATATGACAATAGAAGAAAAGGTGGGTCAAATATTTTTAGTAAGATATCCAGATGAAGGAGTTATTCAAGAAATTCAAAATTATAATCCAGGTGGATATATATTATTTTCCAAAGACTTTGACAATCAAACTAAAGAGAGCATTTTACAAGAATTAAGCAATTGTCAAGAAAACAGTAAAATAAAAATGATATTTGGTGTGGATGAAGAAGGAGGAACAGTCGTAAGAGTGAGCAATCACAAAGCATTTAGAAATACGAAGTTTTTGTCACCTCAACAACTATGGAATAAAGGACAATTAAATGCAATTTTAGAAGATTCCACAGAAAAATCAAATTTATTAAAAAGTATAGGATTAAATATGAACTTGACACCTGTAGCAGATGTACCAACTAGTCCCTCATCATTTATATATCAAAGATCTTATGGACGAGGTGCAGAAAAAACATCAATATATGTCTCTAGATTAGTAGAAACAATGAATAAAGATAATATGATATCAACATTAAAACATTTTCCAGGATATGGAGATAATGTAGACACACATACAGGAATAGCTATAGATAAAAGAGATTATCAAGTATTTGAAAATTCTGATTTTTTACCATTTAAAAGTGGTATAGAATCAAAAGTACCAACTATATTAGTAAGTCATAATATAGTTGAAAGCATGGACAAAGAATATCCAGCATCATTGTCAAAAAATGTTCATGATATTTTAAGAAATGAATTAAATTTTTCAGGTGTAATTATGACAGATGATTTAGCAATGGATGCTGTCAAAAATTATGTAGAAAATGGGGAAGCAGCAGTACAAGCAGTTTTAGCTGGAAATGATATTATTATATCTTCAGATTTTATAACTCAAAGAAATGAAATTTTACAAGCAATAAAAAATAACAAGATTTCTGAAGAACAAATAAATATGGCAGTAAAGAGAGTTCTAGCTCTAAAATGTGAGTATGAGATAATTAAGTAGAGATTATGCACTACTTAATAGATTAAGAAGGGAATGGTTTTAAACATGAAAATTTTAGCAGTAGGAGATTTAATAGGTTCAACAGGAGTAAAAAAATTAAGAAAAGAACTAAAAGAATTAAGAGAAAAGGAAAATATAGATTTTGTTATAGTAAATGGAGAAAATTCAGCAGAAGGAATGGGAATAACAGAAAAAAACTTTCATGATATATTAGAGGAAAAAGTTGATGTAATAACAATGGGAAATCATACTTGGGGCAAAAAAGATATTTTTAAATTTATAGATCATCATAAATTGATAAGACCAGCAAATTATGCACAAGGAGTTGTAGGAAAAGGGTATAGAATTTATGATTGTAAAAGTAAGAAAATAGCAGTTATAAATTTAATAGGGAGAGTAGACATGGGTGTACTATCTGAAAATCCATTTTTAACAGCAAAAAGTATAATAGAAAAAATACAAAAAGAGGTAGATATAATAATAGTCGATTTTCATGCTGAAGCAACAGCAGAAAAAATAGCTATGGGATATTATTTAGATGGAAAAGCTACAATAGTTTATGGAACTCATACACATGTACAAACAGCTGATGAAAAAATATTACCAAAAGGAACAGCATATATAACTGATATTGGAATGACAGGACCAAAATATTCTGTAATTGGTATGGATATAGATGTATCAATAAAAAGATTTGAAACAACATTACCAGAAAGATATAAAATAGCAACAGGGGAATGTATGTTTAATGGAGTAATATTTGATATTGATGAGAAAACAAATAAAGTTAGAAACTTAAAAAGAATTAATATTTAATTTAGTCATAAATATGTATAAAAATGAATAATAGATACAATAAAAATATAATAGCATGAAAAATGTCGAAAGTATAATGAATTTGCGATGAAATCTAATAAAATTTTCAAAAAAACACTTTACAACTATTTCCAAATAATGTAAAATAAAAATCGTAAAAGTTGCAACAAAAATAAAAAAATAGGAGGCAAAAGAAAATGGAAGTTTTAAAAATTTCATCAAAATCAAATCCTAATTCAGTGGCAGGAGCTATAGCTGGATTAGTAAAAGAATCAAATAAGGCAGAAATGCAAGCAATTGGAGCTGGAGCGTTAAATCAAGCAGTAAAGGCAGTAGCAATAGCGAGAGGTTTTGTTGCACCATCAGGTGTAGATCTAGTTTGTATACCAGCATTTGCTGAGGTTGAAGTCGAAGGAGAAGATAGAACTGGTATAAAATTAATAGTAGAATCAAGAGTATAAAAAGTAGGGAAATTGGGGACGGGGTTTTTTTTCCCTATTTTTCATTAATATACTAATTATTAAATACTAGATTAAAAATAGGGAAAAAAAACCCCGTCCCCAATTTCCCTACAGATGTCTTTTTTAAGAATAAATCATATAATCAATATCAGGAAAAACACAATCTTTTTTAGAAATATCTTTTAAAAATTCCTCATCAATTTCATCATTTTTTATCTGATAATACAATTTAGTAAATCTTCCAATATGATCTTTAATTCTTTTTTTTGCGTAATCTACCATAGTACCATTAGTAATAATGAACAGCCAATCACTACTTTGAGCAAGTAATAATTCTCTTGCACATTGATTCAAAGCTTTTTTCTTTAATCCTTTTGCATTTGGATAAAGCCAAGCCAATTCGCACATTCTATCACCAGCGACATGAAGATGTCTATGTACATAATCATTTGATGGATTTAACCATACTTCACTATATCCATTAGC
>CAMLUB010000120.1 GCA_946486515.1 uncultured Clostridium sp. | reverse complement strand
CGTGACCTCAGCCTTACCAAGGCTGCACTCTACCAACTGAGCTATAGAAGCAAATATTAAATTTAAAATAAAAAAGTAACATTTCTTACATATCATATTTTGAATGTCATGTAAAGTATCATGTAAGTCGTAATAAATTATACAATAGAAAAAAACAAAAGTAAATATTTCTATTGACTTTTTTTAAAAAAAATTATAAAATAAATAACATAAGATAAAGACAAGTAAGAGAAAAGTAAAATAAAGGTTATCTAAAGAGAGGATTGGTTATTAGCTGAAAGCCAATCTAGAAAAACATATTTGAAAACTACCTCTTCAAGTTTTTGGTGAATAAGCCAAACGTGTAAGATACGTTATCATCTTTTAATTAAGTGAAAACTAGGATGGAACCGTGTATATATAATGCACTCCTATGGATAAAAATCTATAGGAGTGTTTTATTATGATAGAAAAAGTAAGCATATTTGATCATCGGAGATATGGCATAGATAGATTGTTTAAAAGTATCAGATATGTATCTGAAAAACAAGGGGAAAAATATAAAAAAAGGACATAAGAGGTATAGCAGAAGAACAACAACAAGAAGTACTTAAAAGACAAGACAATCCTATTTATCAGCAAGGAATAAAGAACTTGATGGGAATAGAATTAGAGACAGAAGAAAGATAAATAATAATAGATAAATGATAAAGGAGGTTTTATTATGTTAAAAGTTACATTAAAAGACAACTCTAGCATCGAGGTGGAAAAAGGAACTAGCATTTTAGAGGTGGCAAAAAAAATTAGTGAAGGATTAGCAAGAAATGCAACTTGTGGAGAAGTAGATGGAGAAGTAAAAGACTTAAGATATGAGTTACAAGAAGATTGCAATTTAGTAATTCATACATTTCAAGAAGATGATTTGGAAGGGAAAAAAGCATACTGGCATACAACATCACATATTATGGCACAAGCTGTAAAAAGATTATTCCCAGATGTAAAATTTGCCATTGGTCCAAGTATTGATAATGGTTTCTATTATGATTTTGATGTAGAAACACCATTTACAGACGAAGATAAAGCAAAAATCGAAGAAGAAATGAAAAAAATCATTAAAGAAGATTTAAAAATTGAAAGATTTTCATTGCCAAAAAAAGAAGCATTAGAATTCATGAAAGACCAACCATATAAAGTGGAATTGATAGAAGAATTGCCAGAAGGAGAAGAAATCAGTTTCTATAAACAAGGAGATTTTACAGATTTATGTGCAGGACCACATTTACTAAAAACAGGAAAAGTAAAAGCGGTAAAAATTCTTTCATCTTCAGGTGCTTATTGGAGAGGAAGCGAAAAAAATAAAATGCTTCAAAGAATTTATGCCATTTCATTTCCAAAGGCTAGTCAACTACAAGAATATCTAGATTTCTTGGAAGAAGCCAAACAACGTGACCATAGAAAAATCGGAAAAGATTTAGACATCTTTATGACACATAAATTAGTTGGATCAGGACTTCCAATGTATCTACCAAATGGAGCAACAATCAGAAGAATACTAGAAAGATATATTCAAGATAAAGAAATTGCATTAGGATATGCACATGTATATACACCATCACTTGCCAATGTAGAATTATACAAAACAAGTGGACACTGGGATCATTACAAAGAAGACATGTTCCCTGTTATGAAAATGGATAATGAGGAAATGGTATTAAGACCTATGAACTGTCCACATCATATGTTGATATATAAACATCAAATGCATTCCTATAGAGATTTACCAATTCGTATAGGAGAATTAGCACATGATTTTCGTTATGAATCAAGTGGAAGCGTTTGTGGACTAGAAAGAGTTCGTCAAATGTGTCAAAATGATGCGCATCTATTTGTTAGACCAGACCAAATCAAAGAAGAAGTAGGAAGAGTTTTAAATTTAATAAAAGAAGTTTACCAAAAAGACTTTGGATTCCCAGAATCAGCCTTTAAATATAGACTATCATTAAGGGATAAAGCCAATAAAGAAAAATATATTGATAATGATGAAATGTGGGAAACTGCTGAAAGTCAGTTAAGAGAAATCTTAAAAGAATTAAATATTGACTTCTATGAAGCAGAAGGAGAAGCCGCTTTCTATGGACCTAAAATTGATATTCAAATTAGAACAGCATTAAATCATGATGTGACAATTCCAACTTGTCAATTAGATTTCGCTTTACCAGAAAGATTTGAATTAGAATATATAGGAGAAGATGGAAAAGCACATAGACCAGTGGTTATTCATAGAGCTATTTTAGGATCTTCAGATAGATTTATTTCATTCCTATTAGAAGAAACGAAAGGAAATCTACCTGTATGGATTGCACCTGTACAAGTGAAAATCTTGCCAATTACAGATAACCAACATGAATATGCGTATAGAGTAAAAGAAGAATTACAAGAAAAAAGTATTCGTGTAGAAGTGGATGATAGAAACGAAAAAACAGGATATAAAATTCGTGAAGCGCAATTGCAAAAGATTCCATATATGTTGATTGTTGGTGAAAAAGAAGTAGAAGGAAATACCGTATCTATTCGTTCAAGAGAAGAAGGCAATATGGGAGCAAAATCAGTAGAAGAATTTATAAAAGAGATCTTAGAAAAGATAGATAGTAAAAAATAATTTGAAAACAGTTGACACAAATAGTAATTTATGGTAAAATAGGTAACTGTAATCCGCTTAGTCAAGGTACAAAAACACTGACAAAAGCAGTCAGTTACCTTTTTTAAGGATTAGCGAGTATACAAATAAGGGAGGTGCATTTTAGATGTACGCAATAATTGAAAGCTGTGGAAAACAATACAAAGTAGCAGAAGGAGATGTTGTATTTTTCGAAAAACTAGATGCAGAAGAAGGTAAAAAAGTTACTTTTGATGATGTAGTATTAGTTTCAGAAGAAGGAAAAGTACAAGTAGGAAATCCTTATGTTAAAGGTGTAAAAGTAGAAGGAAAAGTAGTTTCTCATGGTAAAGGTAAAAAAATCATTGTTTTCAAAATGAAAGCGAAAAAGAATTATAGAAGAAAACAAGGACACAGACAACCATATACAAAAGTAGAAATTACATCAATTAAAACAGCTGATAAGAAAACAGAAACAAAAGCAGCAAGTGCAAAAGCTGAAACAAAAAAAGCTACTGAAAAAGTAGAAGCATAAATGATAGTTAAAATAATAAATTTTAGCATAATAAAAAAGAGATATAAAAAGTATGTGTTAAAAAAAGTCAAGTTATGGACATATACATACGATAAAAATCTAAACCGAAAGGAGTGAAAGAGCATGGCTCATAAAAAAGGTCAAGGTAGTAGCAATAACGGTAGAGAGAGTGAATCAAAGCGTCTTGGAGTAAAAAGAGCTGATGGTCAATTCGTTCTAGCTGGAAATATCTTAGTAAGACAAAGAGGAACAAAAGTACATCCAGGAACAAATGTAGGTAAAGGTAGTGATGATACTTTATATGCATTAGTAGATGGAACAGTTAAATTTGAAAGAAAAGGTAGAGATAAAAAACAAGTTAGTGTTTATCCAGTAGAATCATAAAATATATGGGAAAGGAATCAAGTTATAAGCTTGGTTCTTTTTTTGTCCTTTTGGGGACGTTTCTGTTTGGGACATTTTTATATATAAAATGAAAAAATACATATAATTTTGTTATATAATTACTTAGTAAAATATATAATGATAACAGAAAAAATTTAAAAATATGAAATGAATACATAAAAAATGTCCCAAACAGAAACGTCCCCAAAAGGACACTAAAAAATGTCCCAAA
>CAMLUB010000119.1 GCA_946486515.1 uncultured Clostridium sp. | reverse complement strand
ATTTTTTGCTCCGTCCCCAAAATCACCCAAAATCATCATCAGTCCCCTTTGGCAACTAAAAAAGAAAAGGAAGAAAAAATGAATAGTTATGTAACAATAAAAAATGATGTAGAAACTGAAATTATTGTAAAAAAATCAAAATTTATAGCAAATTTTATAAAAGTAACATCAAAGGAACTGGCAGAGGAAGAAATCAAGAAAATCAAGAAAAAATATTTTGATGCAAGACATAATTGTGTTTCTTATAGAGTATTGGAAGATGAGAAAATAGTAGAAAGATTTAGTGATGATGGAGAACCTTCTGGAACAGCAGGGGGACCTATGCTAAATATTTTACAAAAAAATAATTTGGTAAATGTATTGATTGTTGTCACAAGATATTTTGGAGGCATATTATTAGGAACGGGTGGTTTAGTTAGGGCATATTCAGATAGTTTACAAAAAGCAATCGAAGAAAGTGAATTACTAGAGCTTACGATAGGAACAGAGTGTGAAGTAAAGTTAGAATACAATTATTTTGAAAAATTTAAATATTATTGTAAAAATAATGATATTCAAATAAAAGATATAACTTATACTGAAGAAATTGTTTGTAAAATAGAAATGGAAGAAGATAAAAAAGAGAATTTATTAAAAGATTATGCATTAAAAAATATTAATTTATTGAATATACAAGTTTTATCTAAAAAATATATAGAAAAAAGTATACAAAAATAATTGTTTTATAAAATTAATGGAAAAAATTACCAATTTATCTTGCAAATTATCATCTGCAAGCATATAATCTGAATTGTAAAATATTTACAATTTGTTTTTGGAGGAAAAAGTATGAAAGAAAAGATTACAGTCTTAATAGCAGATGACAATCAAGAATTTAGTCAAACATTAGCATCATATATAGATGCACAAGAAGATATGGAGGTTATAGCAAAAGCGAAAGATGGAACAGAAGTAATAGATATTATTGCAAATACAGTACCAGATGTTATATTACTAGATGTGATTATGCCACATTTAGATGGGTTAGGTGTTTTGGAAAATATTAATAAAATCAAAATAGCAAAAAAACCAATTTGCATTATGTTATCAGCAGTTGGACAAGATAAAATAACACAAAGAGCAATTGAATTAGGAGCACAATATTATGTAGTAAAACCTTTTGATATTGAAGTATTAATACAAAGGATAAGAGAATTTAAATTTTATAAACCAACAACAACAAATACAAACAATAACTTTATCACAAGAGAAACAAGGCCACAATACATAGAAATATCTTCAGATAATACAAAGTCAGAAGAAAACTTAGAAGCATTGGTAACAAATATTATTCATGAAGTTGGTGTACCTGCACATATAAAAGGATACCAATATTTAAGAGAAGCCATTATGATGGTAGTAAATGATATCGATGTGATTAATCAAATTACCAAAAGTCTATATCCACAAATTGCACGTAAATTTAATACTACACCAAGTCGCGTAGAAAGAGCCATTCGTCATGCAATAGAGGTAGCATGGGGAAGAGGTCAACAAGAAGTGGTTGAAAACATTTTTGGATATACCATTTCAGCAGCTAAAGGAAAGCCCACAAATTCGGAATTTATTGCAATGATAGCAGATAAGTTACGCCTTGAATTAAAGAGTGCGTAATATGTAATGAATGATAGGTAGAAGAATAAAAAATAAGGGTAAATCGATAACCCATGAATGAAAGCAAAAGAAAAAACGAGAGGATCCATAGCCAAAATAGAGTAGAATTTGAAATCTACTCTGTTTTTTTGCAAAAATACTAATCTTCTATTTTAATAAGGAAAGATGGTTGAAATATTATGTAAATTATGATATAATGTCGAAAAATCAACAAGAAATAAAATTAGAGAAGGAGAAAATATGAGAATATTTGCATTTAAAGATGAAGAAACAAATAAAATATGGGCGATTGCAAGTAAAATGTGGTCAGAAAAACAAGAAGTTTTTAATACACAAATTAAAGGGGCAAAGAAACAAGCATTAGTGACAGTTGTATATGAAGAGGGGGAAGAATTAAATAGAGTAATCATAGGGGATAAATATATACAAATCGCAGGTTCACATGTTTTAAACCCAAATGCAGGTGCAAAAAACTGGAATGATTGTTATGTTGTTGTAGGAGACAGGGTATTACCAAAAAAAATGGTAGAAAAAAAAGGAGGGCATACACTTAACGAAGCAATTGAGAGTATTTTTTTGCAAGGAAGATTAGAGGAATTAGTGAAAAATAAATATGTAAAAGGTTTTCCGAAAGAAGTTGAACAAAATATCGATTCAGAGGAATATAGAAAAGAACTAGAAAAATATTATCAAACATGCATTTTAATACTAGAACGAAAACAGCCAACAAACATTGACTTTGAAGATAATCAACAATTAGATGCAATTAGTAGAGGGTGTATAGCAGAAATTAGAAAAATTGAAAAAGAAATTGGAGAACAGGATGAAAACTTGTCAGCAGATAAAGTGAATGAAATGCTACAAGAAAAACAGAAAAAAGTAGAAAGAGCGAAACAAATAGCAGAAGAATTAGCATCATTGGCAGAAGAATTAGGAAAAGATCCACAAGAATTTTTTAAAGGAGAATAAATGAAAATAGAAGAAAAAGATATAAAGGAATTGGAAGAATTATTGAACCATTATACAGAAATAAAAATTAAATTTATACGTACAATGAATCAATATACTGAAAAAGAAAGAGAAATGTTTTGGAAAAAATTTTATGAACGAAAATTAAATATATTATTTGATATTTTATACTATTATTATACCAAAAACAATCTGACGATACAGACAAATCCATTTTTAAAAATTCCAAAAGAAGAAGTAAAAAAATATAGAGAAATGATATGTATAGAATTAAGTAAGATGGATATTGATAAAATTGCATCGAAAAATGCTTTATTAAAACAATATGAAGATTTGAAAGATAGAATCAAAGGCAAAAAAGAAGATTTTATATATCATTCTGAATTCTGGAAAATGTTTATGAATTTTTATTACATATATAGCAATTAATTTTTTGAATAATCATTCATTTTTATATCCTATTTGTAAGAATTTCCTATTAACATTTTGTGATGGTATTCATATTATATATAGGGGATTTATATGAATCATTGTTATTGTGAACAAGCAGATATTTGTAAGTGTATAGCTGTTGGAGTAGGCATTATTTTTTTAATATTGTTTATTGTTGTCATAATTATTTTTAATACTAATGATGTAGAAAAAGACATATTAACAACAATTGCAGTACAAGGTGATAACACACAGTTAGGAACAACAACAATAAGATTTAGTCAAAATGATATAATTGTTGGAAATGCATTGACACATGAAGAAGGAACTGACACCATTTTAATTAACGAAACAGGAATTTATCAAATTTCTTATCAGTTATTTGGAATAAAAGAAGGAGCAGGATCTTTTAATTTTAACGCAGTTTTATCTGTAAATGATACACCAGTTGAAAGCACTTTTAATGATGGACCAGTATTAGAAGATTTAGTAAATAATCGTATAACATTAACGAGTACAGTCATTTTAAAATTAAATGCAGGTGATAGATTAAAATTAATTGGCGTATCTATTGAAGATATCACATATGAAAAGGCAAGAATGGATATTGAAAAAATAGATTAAAAAACGTTTATATTTTGGTTACAGTTCAGACTGAATTATCTTAAGGTAGGTGTGATACATGATATTTTTAAGAATTCGAATGCGACCAGAGTCATTTTAGAAATTTTTAAGCAAA
>CAMLUB010000118.1 GCA_946486515.1 uncultured Clostridium sp. | reverse complement strand
AAGGTGTAACAGGTGAAAACTTATTACAAATATTAGAAAGTAGATTAGATAATGTTATATATAGATTAGGGTTTGGAACATCAAGAGCACAAGCAAGACAATTTGTTAATCATGCTCAATTTGAAGTAAATGGTCAAAAAGTAGATATTCCATCTTACTTAGTAAAACCAGGAGATGTAATTACTGTAAGAGAAATCAAAAAAGATAACTCAACAATCAAAGCAAATATTGAAGAATCTGCTAAGAGACCAGTTCCAGCTTGGCTAGAAAAAGATAATGAGAAAATGAGTGGTAAAGTATTAAGATTAGCGTCTAGAGAAGATATTGATATTCCAATCGAAGAACATTTAATAGTAGAGCTTTACTCAAAATAATAGTAAAAATTAATTATAAAGGTTTAATAGAAACTTTAATAATTTTACTAAAGAAACCTATGAAGTTTGTAAAAAGTTTGAGATATAATCTCGAATATTAGGAGGTAAAAATGATAGAATTTGAAAAGCCAAATATTGAATGTCTAGAGGTAGATGATACAAATAATTATGCAAAATTTGTATGTGAACCATTAGAAAGAGGATATGGAGTAACAATTGGAAACTCTTTAAGAAGAATACTACTTTCATCTCTTCCAGGATGTGCAATAACAAGTGCTAAAATTGATGGAGTATTACATGAATTTTCAACAGTTCCAAATGTTGTAGAAGATGTACCAGAAATTATAGTAAACTTAAAAAGTGTTAGGCTAAAATTTTCTGAAAATGAAGAAAAAATATTGAGAATAGACCATAAAGGTGAAGGTGAAGTATTAGCAGGAGATATTATTACTGATGGAACAGTAGAAATATTAAATCCAGATTTACATATTGCTACTGTTTCAGAAGGTGGACATTTAAAAATTGAAATGACTGCTGATAGAGGAAGAGGATATAATTCATCTGAAAAGAATAAAAAACCAAACCAAGATATATCTGTACTTCCAATAGATTCTATCTATACACCAGTAAAAAAAGTAAACTATCAAGTTGAAAATACAAGAGTTGGGCAAATGGTAGATTATGATAAATTAGTGATAGAAGTATGGACAGATGGTAGTTTAAAGGCTCATGAGGCATTAAGTTTAGCAGCAAAAGTAATGACAGGACATTTAGAATTGTTTATTGATTTATCAGAAGCAGCTAAAAATACACAAGTTATGATTGAAAAAGAAGAATCAAAGAAGGAAAAAGTATTAGAAATGTCAATAGAAGAGCTAGAATTATCAGTAAGATCATTCAACTGCTTGAAGAGAGCAGGCATTGCAACAGTAGAAGATTTAACAAATAAATCTGAAACAGACATGATGAAAGTAAGAAATTTAGGTAAAAAATCTTTTGATGAAGTAACAGCAAAACTACATTCATTAGGATTAGATTTTGCCAAAGAAGATGAATAGAAAAAAGGAGATAACTTTAGCGATGGTCAACAATCATTCACAAGGGGAGGGGACATTCCTTAAACCGAGTGGAGATGACTAAAGGGTAAGGTGTGTCCCTTGACATATAAAAAAAGAGGAAGGTGAGAAAAATTGGCTACAAATAGAAAATTAGGTAGAACAACAGATATCAGAATGGCAATGTTAAAAACTTTAACAACAGATTTAATCATGTATGGAAAAATAGAAACAACTTTACCAAGAGCAAAAGAAGTAAAAGCAATTGCTGATAGTCTTATTTCATTAGCAATTAAAGAAAAAGACAACTTTGAAGAGGTTGAAGTTAAAGTTGTAAAAGCAAAATTAGATTCTAAAGGTAATAAAGTAACAGAATTAGTAAAAAGCAAAAATGGTAAAGAATATTTAAAAGTTGTTAAAGAAGAAACAACTGAAAAAAGACAAAAAGATATGCCATCAAGATTAAATGCAAGAAGAAAAATGATGAGAACAATTAATAAAGTAACAGATAGCGAAGGTAATAATGTAGATTTACCAGCAAAATTATTTAACGAAATTGCTCCAAAATATACAGGTAAAAATGTAGGAGGATATACTAGAATTTTAAGAGTAGGTCCTAGAAGAGGAGACGGAGCAGAGGTTGCTATATTACAATTAGTATAATAAATAAAAGGAATTGACCAACTGGAAGGTCATTTCTTTTTTTATAAAAATTTCTTACAGATAAAAATACAATATGTTATATTAAGTATGTAAAATATAAAATTACCAAATGCTGGTATGAACATACTTGTAGTAATTGGTATATTAGCTATGATAGTAATATCAATTATTTCTTATAAAATTTATGTTAGATACAAAGATGTAAAATAAATTTGAAATTTGATTATATTAGATTAAATAAAAATAATCCTATTCCACAGAGGAAAAGGATTATTTTTTTTGAGATAAACTTTAGAGAAAGTTTTTTAAACTCATAAACTAAAACAAATAAATATATAGGATAATTTTAAAGGATTAGAGTAGGCACTAAAGAAAAAGAAAAACATATAATAAAATCATAGGAGGCAATCATATGGAATTTATATTAAATACAATCTTTTGGACATTAGCATTATATGGTTTATATGAAATTATTAAAAACATTATATATATCAATACATATACAAAATTTAAAAGTAAAGGAATCTATTTAATTATAGGCGTCAAAAACCAAGAAGAGGTAATAGAAGGGTTTTTAAGATCTCTCTTATTTAAAATTTTGTATGGAAAAGAAGAAGATTTTAAAAACATTATTGTAGCAGATTTAGAATCAACAGATAAAACAAAAGAAATTTCAAAAAAATTAGCAAAAGAATATGAATGTTTAAAAGTATTAAGTTGGAAAGAAACAAGAGGATTAATGGATAATATAGATGAAGTTGAAGTAAAAAAATAAGATAAATAACTACTAAAAATATTGCACGGTGTATTCTATTATGGTATAAATGAAATATAGGACATAAAGGGGGATAAGATATGGATATAAGAACAGTAAATGAGATTTTTGGGTATGGGCTTTTTGGATTAGGTGC
This sequence comes from uncultured Clostridium sp., assembly GCA_946486515.1. Taxonomy (GTDB): domain Bacteria; phylum Bacillota; class Clostridia; order TANB77; family CAG-508; genus CAG-269. The sequence goes on along the minus strand of CAMLUB010000118.1, from coordinate 823 downwards.
GTTAAAAATTGTATTTACAATTTTAGTTTTTTTACAGATGTTTACAAATGTAAACATAGCACTTAATGGGGGTGATGGTACAAATTATGGTTATTATCCAATATTTTCTATAATCCTAGGTGGTGCACAGATTTTAATAGCAATTGGTTCTATTATTATGATACTAATAAATATGACAAAACAACCAGCCGTGATACCGGGCTATTTATGGGGATTGAGTGCTATACTTATAGAACTTATAACACCTTCAAGCATTTATATATTTGTTTTATTTGCAGAATGTGGTATGTATATGAAGGCAGGACTAAGAATTAGAAGTAATAATGAAACATATAAAAATGAATTTAGACCAAAAACAAGTAAAAAAGTAATTAAAAATACAGAATGGTTTTATAACAATCAAAATATGCAGAATTCACAAAACGATGTTAAAAAACAAAAAAGAATAGAAAAAATAGAAAAAGAGCTTTATGAATGGAAACAATTATTGGACACAGGAGAAATAGATGAAGAAATATATAATCAAGAAACCAGTAAACTTATCGAAAAAGAAAAAAAGCTTGTGAAATGTTTGAAAATGTAGTATAATATTTGACATAAAGAATTCAATAAAGAAAAATCTATAAGAAAAAAATATAGAAAAAAAGATACATAAACAGAAATTTTTATTAAAATTAAGAAAATATAAAGAGAGGAAAAGAAAAATGGATTATAAAGATTTAGCCAAAGCCATATTTCCAGAGGCAAAGGATATTATATATTATGAAAAAAAATATCCAGAAAGAAATTTAAAAGAAGGAGCTATCGTAACAAGATTTGCACC
>CAMLUB010000117.1 GCA_946486515.1 uncultured Clostridium sp. | reverse complement strand
GGTTGGTTCCAAACACAAACAATAATCGGTCTATTGGTAAGTAAATGTTCTTCAATAGCCGTATTTGACAAATGGTCAGAATCATAGTAAAAACCAGAATTTTTAATTCCAAAGGTAGAAGCTAATTCACTTGGAAATTGTTCATAATCCATAACAGGATAATATTTTTGTCGTAAATCTTCAGGAGTGTAATTTTTGTTATAACCACTTAAAATAATAGACATAACAGTTATTCCACAACCATTTTCAGCCATAGTATCTCCCCAATAAATATTGTTACTCCAAGAGGCATCTCCATATTGTTTGTATTCTAGATATGTTTTTTGATGATTTTTTTCTGTTGTAAAAGTGGTAAAATAGCCATCTTTATGATTAACTTTTTCTTGACCAATTCCAGCATAATGGTGATTAGTATCTTGTTTAATAACATCATATTCAGAATTGTTTTTTAAAGAAGAAATAAAATTTGTACTTTCAACAGAAATATCTTGAGAATTTATATATAAATAAAAAATGACACATAATAGGAGTAAAGATAGAAATAATCTTTTTTTATTTAGTTTTTTGTGTATTCTTTTTTTCATTTTAAATCCTTCTTTCTATAAAAATGTTTTGTTTTCATATAAATTTTATAAGATAAATACAAGAAGAGCTTTAAGAAAGGATTAACAAATTCTTAACATTTTCTTACATTTCTGAAAAAAGAATAAAAATAGGGAATTATATGGTATAATGCGATAAAGAGAAAAAACAGAAGTTGTCCCAATTATAATTTTTTATATAATTTGAACCTTGAGAAAGGAATTGTAAAAATGAATATTTTAGTATTAGATGATGAAAAAGAAATTGCAGATTTAGTAGAATTGTATCTGCAAAATGAAAATTATCAGATATATAAATTTTATACATCAGAAGAAGCAATTAATTGTATTGATACCAAGAAAATAGATGTTGCTGTTTTAGATGTGATGATTGAAGGAAAAGATGGATTTGAAATTTGTAGATATATTCGTGAAAAAGGACTAAAATTTCCTATCATTATGCTAACTGCTAAAATAGAGGATAATGATAAGATAAAAGGATTAACATTAGGAGCAGATGACTATATTACCAAACCATTTAATCCGTTAGAGTTAGTGGCAAGAGTAAAATCAGCATTAAGAAGATATACATTATACAATGGAGAAAATACATCAAATCATGTAATTGAAATGAATGGATTAGTGATAGATAAAGATAAACACAAATGCTCACTCTATGAAAAAGAAATTGATTTCACACCAATGGAATTTGAAATATTGTTATACTTAGCAGAAAACAGAGGAAAAGTGATTCCTTCAGAAGAGTTATTTGAAAAGGTATGGAAAGAAAAATATTTAGACAGTAATAATACAGTTATGGTGCATATTAGAAGGATAAGAGAAAAATTAAACGAAGATACCAAACATCCAAAATTTATAAAAACAGTATGGGGAGTGGGATATAAAATTGAAAATGAATGAATTAACCAAAAGGAAAATTAGATTAAGTATAACATTAATCACAAATTTAATTGTTGCCTATATCATTTCTATGATTGTTTATTTTATTGCTACTTTATTTTTAGAAAGTGGAATATCTGTTGTAGTAGAGAGCTTAAATTATGAATTATATTACTGGATCGTGAATAACAGAAATATAATTACATATGTATACATTGGTATTGTTATGATTATTGTTATCTATCGATTTATATCAAAATATGTAAATGGTATGCAAGAAGTACATAATGCTTTAGATTTGATATTAAAAGAGGATAATGAAACCATTAAATTACCAAGTGAGATGAGCCAATTTTCTGATAAAATCAATGAAATTAAATATGATTACATACTAAGCAAAAAGAATGAGAGAGAAGCAGAACAAAAGAAAAATGATTTAATTGTATATATGGCACATGATTTAAAAACACCACTAACTTCTATTATTGGATATTTAACCTTATTAAAAGATGAAAAACAAATATCGAAAGAATTGCAAGAAAAGTATATCAAAATTGCATTAGATAAAGCCTTAAGAGTAGAAGAATTAACTAATCAATTTTTTGATATTACAAGATATAATTTGCAAAATATGCCGATTAATAAACAAGAAATAAATTTAGTATATTTATTAAAACAAGTGATTGATGAATGTTATCCTATGCTTGAAAAAAGAAATTTAAAATGCCATCTGGAATCTGTTGATAAAGTAATGTATGTGGGAGATGGTGATAAACTAGCAAGGGCGTTTGATAATTTATTAAAAAATGCTATTAATTATAGTTATGAAAATACCACAATAGAAATACAGTTAGAGGAAAATGAAGGAAAAATATCCATTGTATTTAGGAATAAAGGAGATAAAATTCCACAATATAAATTGGATAAATTATTTGAAAAATTTTATAGAGGAGATGATGCAAGAACTAGTAGTACTGGTGGAGCAGGATTAGGACTTGCTATAACCAAACAAATTATAGAGTTGCATCAAGGTAAAATTTATGTTAAAAATGATAGTGAATATATAGAATTCTTTATAGAATTATAAAATAACAAGTAAATATGTATAACGGATTTGCAACAAAAGAAATGACAAACAAATATCATTTAAAAGAAGAATTGTGATAAAATTAGTGTAAGGATTATAAGATTTTATCATATAAGTTACTGCTATGAGAGCTAATATTAAGTTTTCATAGTAGTAACTCATGCATATATCTAAAAAATTTTGAAAAAGTATTGACAAAATGAAGAAAACCCAGTATAATTTATAAATGTCAAAAGTAATGCAGGTGTAGTTCAATGGTAGAACCTCAGCCTTCCAAGCTGATGACGTGGGTTCGATTCCCACTACCTGCTCCAAATTATAACAACTTACGAACTATAAGGTTTGTAGGTTGTTTTTTTATAAACAAAAAATGTTCTCTTTCTGGAAAGGAGGACATTTTTAATGCTTGAATTTAAGATAATACAGGAATTAAAACCCAATGAGGAATTATTGGAAATCATTAAAAATTATAATTACACAATTAAGAATGGAAAGATTAAGCATTTAATGGTTACTAATTTACAATTTATAGAACCTACTGAATATCTAATTACACATCCAATTACTCTTACAATACTAGAATACAAAGTAAACGAAATATCTAATAAAGCGTTCTATATCAAAGAATATCAACAGAAATATAATCTAAAAGAAGTTAAACAAATTCTTATAAACATAAATTTTAAAATTTGACTTGCAAAAATGCTTTTTAGATAGGAAACATGTGAAGGAGGATGTTTTTTTATGAGATGTGGAGTTTATGTAAGAGTATCAACAGAAGACCAAAGAGATAATGGTTATTCTATTGATTCACAGTTACGAATGATAAAAGAATATTGTGAAAAGAATAATTACGATATTGTAGATATATATAATGATGCAGGACATTCTGGAAAAGACCTAATGCGACCAGAGATGCAAAGATTATTAAAAGATATCAAATCACATAATGTTGATACAATAGTTGCTATTAAAGTAGATAGATTAACTAGAAATAATTATGATGGATTTTGGCTTCTAAATTATTGTAAAGAACATGATGTTAAAATAGAACTAATATTAGAACCTTATGATGTAACTACTGCCAATGGTGAAATGATATTTGGAATGAACCTAGTATTTGGACAAAGAGAACGAAAAGAAATTGGAGCAAGAACAAAACGTGCTATGGAAGAAATGGCTCTAAAGCATATACATCCTAGTAAGGCACCTTATGGATATATTAGAAATAAAGAAACTGGACATTTAGAAATAGACCCCATTGAAGCACAAGTTGTTAAAGAAATATTTGAACTATGTAAGCAAGGTAATT
>CAMLUB010000116.1 GCA_946486515.1 uncultured Clostridium sp. | reverse complement strand
AAAAAGAAGAAACTTCATATCAAAATTTCTTCTTTTTCTTAAGTTGTTGACATTGGGCTAAGCCGGGGGATAATTACTAAAAAGGAGATAAGTATGTTAAATTGGAACGAATATTATAAAAAAACCGAACTAGAAAATCCTAGTATCATATTAAAAAAATTTTTTGAAATGAAATTAGATAATACTACATTGAAAAGAGCCATTGATTTAGGATGTGGTTCTGGAAATGATACAATATATTTATTGAAGAAAAATTATTTTGTAACAGCAGTAGATAAAGAGCAAGATGTTATAGATATCAGAAAAAATAGAATATCTGATACGTCTAAGTTAAAGTTTATTATAGAAAAATTTGAAAATATCAGACTAGAAAAAGAACAAGCAGATTTAGTAGTTTCAAATCTTAGTATATATTTTTGCAATCCAAAGTTTTTTGAAAAATTATGTAATGAATTTACTAATGCTATCTCAAAAAATGGATATTTTGTAGGAAATTTTTTAGGAAAAAAAGACGAATGGAGTAAAGACACTAATAGAACATTTGTAAATGAAAAGGAAATAAAAGATATATTTAAAGATTTTAATATAATATATTTTAATGAAAAAAAGTACAAAAAACTAACAGCAAAAGGAGACATGAAATTTTGGCATGTTTATGAAATTATAGCTAAAAAACTATAAATATATAGAATTTTATAGAAAGTTTTATATATCACTAGTGAAATAAAATCTAAATAATAAATGTTTAGATTTCATTTCGAATATTTTATAATTTCAATTTCATAGGAACAAATCTTATCCCATCCACAACCTGTTCAGAAGAAATATCAGAAAATCCAAACTTATGGTATACCTCAACAGCATAAGGAGAAGAATTAACAGTAATAGCATCTAAAGAAGGATTTTTTTCCATACATAATTTTAGAACAACATTAAATAACTTTTTAGCAATACCCTGTCTATGATACTGTTTATCCACAAATAATAACGAAATGTGGACAAAATCTTTAACAGCGATCATACCTACAATCATATCATTAACAAAGCAACCATAGAAATATAAAGAACCGTTAGAATACTGTTCTGACATATTATTTATATCAATAAATTTATAAAATGAAGCAATTCCTTCTTCAGAATAATAAGGTGTTTCAAATTCGTCAAAAACTTTACGTACTAAGTCTAAAGTTTTTGGTAATTCTTCTTGTTTGATTTCTCTATATTCTTTAATTTCAATCATTCAATCAGCTCCTACAATTTATTTCTTAGCAACAATACCATATAAAACACGCTTTAGTTCAATACCTTTTGAAGTGGTATGTGTAGATACATATGTATCAAATAAATCTTTTTCGATTGATGGGTTATGCGTGTTATTAGCATTTTCTATCTCAGAAAAATCATCTAGAATTGGTGTTTTTAAAAGCAATGCTAATAAATCTTCTTTTGTTTCATAATATTCATATTGTATAATTTCTTGCAGTTCTATTTCTCGAAAGCCAGCTTTTTTAATGTTTTCGTAATCGATTTGACTAATTGATATTTCATCATGAAATGCTTGTCCTCTTTGAAACAAAGTTTTTAACTCCCAACAATCCTGTTTATCAACACCTTCAATAATTAGATACCCATCATTGTTTAGTACATCATGTATTTGTTTAGCATCAATCATTGTATGCCTTGCAGATACAATATCAAATAAATTTTTTGGAAAGGTCATGTTTAAATTATCCATACAAACAAATTTGATTTTTTTATCAGGAAATTGTTTTTTATTTTCATTAGCGGTTTTAATCATTTCTTTAGAAAAATCAGTAGCAATTATCATGCCAACCTTAGGAATAAAAGATAATGCTTTTTCTCCACCACCAGTACCTAAATCTAAAAGTAAAGAGGAGTTAGTAGAATGTTTTTTTATTTCATCATAAAAGTTCCAATTTGACTCTTGATAAGTTGTATATTTTATATCAGAAAAATCCCAGTTTCCAATATCTTCATATCGTTTCCATTCATTTTCTTGCATTTATATCACCTCTTTTTCACCTAAATCTTCAGAAAATCTTAGTAAATATCCATCTGGATCTTGTACTAAAAATTCTTTATTTCCAAGCAATTTATTATCTTGTCTATACCAGTTTTCCTCAATTTCAAAGGTAATAGGATAGTTATGTTCTTTTAATTTTGAATACATTCTATCAACAGAATTTACTTCTAATTGAAAGTTGATACCATTTCCAAAAGGATAAGTAAGAGGAGCTAAATTCCATTTATCCTTATCAGATAATTCCTGTAACATAAATTGAATATCTCCCATTGAAAGAAATACAAATTTATTTTCAGGTCTTTCATATTCTATTTTAAATCCTAAAGTCTTGTAGAAGGAAAGACTATTTTCCAAATTACTTACAGAGAGCTCAGGAACAGTTTTGTTAAACACAAAGTTATTATCATTTCGGATAATTTCACTTTCAAAAAAGCGTTCTTGAAATTCTGTTAATGCTCTAACTTCTTCATTTGAGTAACTTCTACCTTTAGGAACAACAATTAATTTATCATCATTATCATTTGTTCTATGAATGATGGCAATGCATTTTCCTTGAAAAGTTTCCAGAGGCTCAAATACACCTAGTATATAGCAATCCAATTCTTCGTTGTCTCCACTCATGGTATTTGGAACATATCCATAATTCACAGGATATATATGATTTGGGTATTTTTCGGAATGTCTACTGCCTAATGGCTTATCAATGATGACATCCACTATTTTGTCTAAAAAATCTCTACTATTTGTCATTTTAAAATCCTTTCTTTATCATATGGAAAATCGATTTTTACCATATACAGATTTTTCCATATAAAATAGGTTAAATTTTTATATAAATTAATGTCTTGTGTAATCAAAGTATATTATGAAATTTTATAAAATTCAATAAGTTTCTAAATATTTACATTCCATTTTATCCGTGATAAAATAGGCACAGAAAATATAAGAGAAAAATTATGTCGCAGGATGATAAGAAAGATGTACAGGAAAGGAAAGTGAACAGAATGAAAATATTAATGGGGACAAAGAATCAAGGGAAAATAGAAGGCGTAAAAAGAGCATTTGAAAGATATTTTGATAATGTTGAGATAGAGGGAATACCAGTTGATTCAGAAGTAGGAGCACAGCCTATTAATAAAGAGATTGTTATCGGTGCGAGAAACAGAGTAAAAAATGTAAAAGAATATGCTAAGAAAAATAATATAGATGCAGATTATTATGTAGCAAGTGAAGCAGGGATTACAGATTTATTAGATGAGTGGATAGATATTAATACAGTTGTGATTGAAAATAAGGAAGGAAAACAAAGTGTAGGAACCAGTCAAGGATTTCCTATTGATGCAAAATATATAGATGAAATAACGAGTACTGAACTTGGAAAAGTTATGGATAGAATCTTTAAAAGGCATGGATTAAATACTGGAAAAGGTGGAATTAGTATTTTAACACATGATGAAGTATCTAGAATTGATTTAACAGAAAATGCGTGTATTATGGCTTTAATTAAATTTATTAATCAAGGAGTATGGGAATAAATACAAAAATAGAAAAAATAAAATAAAGAAAGGAGAATGGTTATGGAAAGAGAGGTAAAACCGGGACAAGTAATAGACATTTTAAAGGAAGTACTCATAAAATTATTTGTATTGCTAAACATTCAGAGACCAAAGAAGATTTAGTAATTTATACTCATGAAGAAGATAATGAAATATGGGCGAGACCATTAAATATGTTTTTATCAGAAGTAGATCATGAAAAATATCCAGATGTAAAACAAACTTATCGATTTGAATTAATAGAAGAATAAATAAAAATAAAAGACATCTGGTAAAATGTCAAGATAATTTTTGAAAAGATTTTAATTTTTT
>CAMLUB010000115.1 GCA_946486515.1 uncultured Clostridium sp. | reverse complement strand
TTGGTAGTTTTTAAAATCCACACCATTGATATTGGCTTTCCAACCAGAAGGAAAAGGAATATCAAGAAAACGATTGCTAATAGCAATGGTATTCTGATAAGCAGTAGAATTTTGATTTATGTAGCCATTGACTAAATCAACACCATCAGGATTTACCATAGGCATAATGTAAATAGTAGCACTGTTAAAAAGTTGCCTTATAGGATATCCATAAAGAGAATCATTAGAAATATAAGTATCACAATAATTTTCAATAAATTTCATCAATAAAACAGAAGTAATCCATTCATTTGCATGAATAGATCCAGAATAAAAGACTTTATTAGGTCCTTTTCCTAATTTTACCACATAGATAGGTTTACCTAATACACTATTCCCAACCACTTGAATATTTAAAAAGGGATATGTATGATTTAATAAAATTAGATTTTCTCTTAATATAGAGGAATTATATAAAACATTTGTAGGAACTATATTCATTTTTATCACCTAGAAATATCATATGAAAAATTCTAAAATTTGTTAAAAATGATATGTAAAGAAAAATAAGCTTTTTAAATTAGCATCCAAAAAGTAAAGTAAAGTTTACAAAAATTACTTGTTGATAAAATTATTTAATTATTGTATAATAAGGAAGGTATGAAAAAGTACATGGGGGTGTACTTGGTTTCGACATAATACTAGAAGGATAGATAGCAAGTAGTGGATTCTCGTTGGCCACTTAAAAAAACGGGAAACTAAATATAAACGCAGAAAATAATAATGAGTATGCTTTAGCTGCCTAGTTGCAGCTACGCTTTCCTAAATGTTCCTACACATTTAGATAAAGTGTCATATTAGTAGGAAACAAAACTATCTTTGCTTTGGGGATAGAGGGTATTTTAAAAGCTATACCTAATTTAAACCTGTTTATTGGTGTAAATTAGATGAATATAAAAAATAAACTAAACTTGTAGAAGTCTGTTTGGAAGGTATTATGGACAGGAGTTCGACTCTCCTCACCTCCACCATTTTAATAAAAAATATAATTACAAGAAATTGGTATTTTTTAATAGATGCCAATTTTTTATAAAAAAATAAAGTCACAATTTTAAAAGTTATTTTTACATATAAAAATAAAATAAAAAGATTTATATACAAGTTGCATTTAGTATAAAAAATGAGGATACTAAAAATAGAGAGTTTGGAGCATATAGTGTTATAACTAACAATTATCCTAATTTGATAGCATTTTTATTAGATGGATGAATTTTAGAAATTATATTTTTGTATTTTGTTAACAGATTTGATATAATCATACTGAGAAATAGTAAATTGCAAAGACAATTGAATATATAGATAATTAATTTTTAAGGATAAAGTATAAAGAGATATGAATGGAAATCATATCTCTTTAATCTTAATCAAAGATTTATTTTAAATGAATTTACCTCTTAGGTTTATATTCGTCAAGAATTCACCAAAAAATAACATAAATTACTTGTAAAAAACCACATATTGGTGTAAAATACTCATGTATTGCAAATAGCTAGGAGGAAGAGAAAAACATGAGATTTGTAACAGATGAAAAATCAAAAGAAGAATATAAAAAATTTTTAGAAGGACATGAAAGATGTAACTTTCAACAATCATTAGAATGGGCAGAAGTAAAAAAGCCAAACTGGAAGCCAGAAGTAATATTAGCTGAAGACGAAAACAAAAATATTATAGGCTCTTTATGTGTATGGATAAGAAAAATGCCTATATTTGGAAACATGATGTATTCATCAAGAGGTCCTGTTTGTGATATTCATGATGAAAATGTTATGAAACAATTAACAGATGGAGCAAAAGAATTAGCAAAGAAATATAATGCATTTGTATTAAGAACTGAACCAGATATTGTTAGTGATGATCAAGAATTTAGAAAAGTCGTTACAGAATTAGGATATAAAATTAAAGATGATGCCAAAGATTTTAAAGATGAAATACAACCAAGATATGTATTCCGTTTAGATATCAAAGGCAAAACAGAAGAAGAAATTATGGCAGGATTTCATCAAAAATGGAGATATAATATAAGGTTAGCAGGAAGAAAAGGTGTAACTGTAAAAGATGGATCAAAAGAAGATTTAAAAGATTTCCACAGAATCATGGTGGAAACTGGGGAAAGAGATGGCTTCATTATAAGACCATTAGAGTATTTTGAAAAAATGTATGATTGTTTAGGACCAAAACATATGAAAGTTCTAATGGCGTATTATGAAGGAGAGCCAATATCAGGTGTTATTCCAATCTTCTATGGGAACAAAACGTGGTATTTATATGGTGCAAGCAGTAACAAACATAGAAATTTAATGCCAAACTATTTATTACAATGGGAAATGATTAAAATGGCAATTACAAGACATGATGATATATATGATTTTAGAGGCGTATCAGGTGTAGTAGACGAAAGTCACCCACAATATGGACTATATAGATTCAAAAAAGGATTTGGTGCAACATTTACAGAATTTATAGGAGAAGTATATTATCCTTTTAAACCATTAAAATACAAATTATATAAATTTTCAGAAAAAGCTTTTAGAACATTAAGACAATTAAAAAGAAAAAGTTTAAACCAAAAATAATTGGAACGATAGGGACGTGTCAAATCGTTCCAAAATGAAACGATTTGACACGTCCCTATCGTTCCATGAAAGGAAAAGAAATGAAAGCTTTAGTTATAGAAAAAAAGGATTTAGTGCATAATATAGAACAAATAAAGAAACATGCTGAAACAAATGGACCAGATGATAATGGTAGAAAAGTAAAGATTATTGCTGTTGTAAAAGGAAATGCATATGGCTTAGGATTAGTGGATTTTACAAAGTTGTTGATTGATAATGGTATTTCATTTTTTGCGGTTTCTACAATAGAAGAGGCTTTGCAATTAAGAGAAGCAGGTATTAAAGAAGATATTTTAATGTTATCTTCAACAGCAATCAAAGAAGATGTTAAAAAATTAGTAGATAATCATATTATCATTACCATTGGTTCAAAAGAAGATATCGAAGTAGCAGAAGAAATTGCTAAAGAGGAAAATAGAAAAATTAGAGCTCATGTAAAAATTGATACAGGTTTTGGACGATATGGCTTTATTTATTCTGATAGAGATTCTATGGTAGAGGCATTAAAAGGTATAAAAAATATAGAAATAGAAGGAACATTTTCACATTTCTCTGTTAGTTTTTTTGATGACAAATATACAAAATTACAGTTTGATAGATTTATGAATGTGATTGAAGTATTAAAGATGAATGATATTAAAACAGGAATGCTACACATTTGTAATTCATCAGCTTTTATCAAATTTCCAAATATGCATTTAAATGCTGTAAGAGTTGGGTCAGCTTTTTTAGGGAGAATTGCCTTTAGAAATAACTTGGGATTAAAAAAAATTGCACATTTAGAAACAGAAGTTTCCGAGATAAAGGAATTGCCAAAAGGATTTAATATTGGATATTCTAATACATATATAACGAATAAAAATACAAAAATAGCTTTAATACCAGTAGGATATATGGACGGAGTAAATATAGAAACAGGAAGAGATATGTTCCGATGGATAGACAAGCTAAGGTATATTGTAAGAGATATCAAAGATTTCTTTAAAAATCAAAATATGTATGTAAAAATTGGTGATAATAGATGTAAAGTGTTAGGAAGAGTTGGAACATACCATATTGTTTGTGATATTACTGGTAAAAATATACAAATAGGAGAAAAAGTAATATTGGATATCAATCCAAAGTATGTAAATTCTAATATGAGAAGGGAGTACAGATAATGGCTTCAGAAGATAAAAAAAATACAATAGAAGAAAAGAAAGAAGAATATAAAGAATTAAAAGGAATGGGATTTTTTAAAAAAGTAAAATATTCTATTTTTAATATAGA
>CAMLUB010000114.1 GCA_946486515.1 uncultured Clostridium sp. | reverse complement strand
TCTTGGTCAATATTAGGTTCTAATTGTAAAGCTTTTATTTTATTAATATCATAAACAGTAACTCCAAAGAATACTGCTAAAATTACCCAATCTAGTATTAAGTCAAACATAGAACTTTTAAAAATAAATAAGTTTACTAAGCTCAGAATTAAACCAATAATCAAAAATACATTTAGATAAGTTCCCCAACTGCTTAAGTCTTTATTTGTTTTATATCCGATCAAACTTAAAATACCAAAAATCAAAGCAGAAGCAATAAATAAAGTAATGATTGAGTTTAATTCAAAAACAGCAAAAATAACAGACAGTGTGACTCCATTTAGTGCAGCATATACAAAATACAGAATGCCAACAATAACTGGTGGTAATTTTCTAAATAGAAGGCTAAATAGCAAAACAGCAATAACTTCTATAATAAGTAATCCTGTAAAAGAACCTTCTAATGCGATTGTATAAAATAATCCAGAAGAATAGGTATACCAAGCGATAAATGCTGAACCCAATAGACCTAAGAACATCCAGAAAAATGTTTTTCCAAAAAGTTTATTCTCAGTAGACATATTTTGTACTTCGTTTTCTTCCATATCAAAACCCCTTTCCATATTATATAAATTTAGTATACAAATAAAATAGAAAATATGCAATATATAAAAGTAAATTGTTAAAATATGACTAAATTTATTGTTAACCGTATTGTTCTTGTATAGGAAACAATATGAAACTTTAAGTTACGCAACTCAAAGTGAAAATAAATTTCTCACATTTTATTTTCAAAAGAAAAATCGAGTTTCCCTATACAAGAACGTCGCTTTGCTCTAACCATTTCACACAAATTTTACTAACATAAAATTTGACGCCGAACAATAATGCGCGCTTTAAAATCTTAGGAATAGAGAAAATATAAAAAAAGCCTGCTATTGTTCTAAATATATTTATGAAAACGGTTATACATTTATTGAAATTTTATTTAACATATGGCATAATAAAAATGTCCCACAGAGAAACGAATGCAATGGGACATAAAAAATGTCGCACAAACAAACGAACCCAATGCGACAAAAAAGGAGTTAGGGATGAAACAAAAAATAAAGCAAGAACTAAAACAATTAGCAGATGAAAAATACAGAAAATTCCATACAGGTTTATGCCCTGGTACAGAAAACATACTAGGAATAAGAGTGCCAGTTCTTAGAGATTATGCTAAAAAGTTATCCAAAGAATATGAAATTCGAGACTTATTAAACGATATAGATAACGAGTATTATGAAGAAATTATGTTACAAGGTATGCTAATAGGGTTAGAAAAACAAACAGATGAAGAGATACAAAATATATTACAAGATATAGAGAGATTTGTACCTAAAATTGATAACTGGGCAGTTTGTGATGTGTTTTGTGCAGGACTAAAAATAACAAAAAAACATGTAAAAGAAATGTGGAAGTTTTTACAAAAATATGTAAGATCAGATAAAGAATTTGAAATTCGATTTGGTGTGGTGATGATATTAGATTATTATATTACAGAAGAATATGTAGAGAAAAATTTTGCCATATTTGATTATATACAAAGTGATAAATATTATGTACAGATGGCAGTAGCATGGGCAATTTCTATTTGCTTGATTAAATTTTATGATAAAACAATAGATTATCTAAAACAAGCTAACATAGATAAATTTACATATAATAAAGCATTGCAAAAAGCAATAGAATCTTATCGAATATCAAATGAACAAAAAGCAGAATTAAGAAAAATGAAAAAAATGTAAAATTATATTTGCTTAAAAGTATTTTTATGTTATAGTAATAAGGAAAGTTGCATAACCAAATGAAAAAATTCTATGCACAGAGATATAAAAGAAATATAAAAAGAAGTACAAAGGAGAGAAGAATGGGAAGAGGAAAAAGAGAATTAGGAAAAGAACCAAAAAGAATGTCATATGGAGAGGTAGATAAAAAGAAAAAAATCATTATTAGAACAGGAATTATTATAGTAGCTATTATTGTATTATTTATAATTGCCATGATAGCGAATAACTATATCATTTTAGACAATAATACAACAATCAATTTAATTATTAACAATAGAAATGTAACATCCGATTTACGAAATGATATCATACAAGAAGATGGTGTTATTTATTTATCAGAAGATGATATTGCCAATTTTTTTGATAAACATATTTATTTGGAAGAAGAAAATCATAGAATAATTACAACATATCATACAAAAATAGCAGAAGTTAGTTTAGACGAAAATGTGATAAATGTAAATGGTGAAGACAAAAGAACATATGCACATGCAATGGAGCGAGATGGTGTGATTTATATACCAATTTCAGAAATGACAGAAGTATATGATATAGAGATTGGAAATATAGAAGAGACCAAAGTGCTTACAATAGACTCATTAGACAGAGAGCAAAAGAAAGCAACCATTACATCTAGTGTAGCAGTAAAATCTTCAAAGAATTTTATAGCAAAAACAGTAGATAGAATAGCAAAGGGAGATTCTGTTATTGTGATATCTTCTGATGGAGGTTATTCTAGAATTAGAACAAAAAATGGAAAACTTGGTTATGTAAAAACCAATAAACTAGAAAATGAATCTGTTGTTAGAGAAGCGATTCCAGAAGAAAAGCAAATTGAAGGAAAAATCAATATGACATGGGATTACTATTCAGAAGTTGCCAGTGCACCTAATAGAACAGTAACAACCATAGAAGGTGTCAATGTGGTATCGCCATCCTTTTTCTATATAGATGAAAATGGGGATTTTAAAGAAAATATAGGAGAAAGTGGAGAAACATATGTAGATTGGGCACATGGTAATGGCTATAAAGTATGGCCAATGGTATCTAATGCACCAGCAGCTCATGAAAGTTTAGAAATCACATCAGAAATTATGAATAGCTATAAAAATAGAAAAATATTAATAGAAGAAATTGTTGATGCATGTGTTAAATACGATTTAGACGGTATTAATATAGATTTTGAAAATATGAAACAAGAAGATATTGATTTATATTCAAGATTTATTATAGAATTAACACCAAGATTAAATGATTTGAAAAAAGTAGTATCTGTTGATGTAACTGCACCAGATGGTGGTGAAACATGGTCAATGTGTTTTGATAGAAATGTCATTGGAGATGTAGCAGACTATATCGTATTTATGGCATATGATCAAAATGGTGTTTCTAGTACAACTGCTGGAACAAATGCAGGATATAATTGGATAAAATTAAACTTAGTAAAATTCTTGCAAACAGAAGAAATCGATTCAGATAAATTAATATTGGGAATTCCATTCTATACAAGAATTTGGACAGAAGATGCCAGTGGGGAAGTTGTAAGAAGTTCGACAGTGAATATGGAAGATATTGAAGATGTTTTACCAGATGATGTTCAGAAAACTTGGGATGACGATTTAAAGCAATATTATGTAGAATATCAAGATGGGGAATACACAAGAAAAATGTGGATAGAAGATGTAGAATCATTAAAAGCAAAAGTTTCATTAGTTCATGAAAATGATTTAGCAGGAGTAGCATCTTGGCAATATGGAATGGAAACACAAGATGTATGGTCAATGATAAAACAAGAATTGGAACAATAGGAACGTGTCAAATCGTTCCAAAATGGAACAAAAGGTACAGACCTTAAGCTTTTCACTTACCATATCACAACCAGATAGAGTATAAAAAATTGTTTCATTTTTTATACTCTATCTGGTTGTGATATGGTAAGTGAAAGGCTTGAGGTCTGTACCTTTTTATAATATATTATAGTAGAAAATATCTGAAGGAAAAAATCAATATAGTGTAAATTAAGAATTTGGTCTAAGCTGTAATAAAAAATAAAATCCTACGAAAAGCGTTAGAAAATCCTTGACAACAGCGATTTCAATGGTATAATACTAATAAAGTGACACTTTGGAGGGATTTTGACGAATGC
>CAMLUB010000113.1 GCA_946486515.1 uncultured Clostridium sp. | reverse complement strand
AGTCTGGATAACAAGCCATTCCTAAAATATCACCAGTTTGTGGATTCATAACAATCACATTTCCACCATCTTTACATTCATACTTTTCGACCGCTTGCTCTAGGTATTTTTCAATAGTAGATTGTATCTTTAAATCAATTGTTAGAGTTATGTCATTACCATTTTCAGCAGATATATATGTTTCTTCTGCATTTGGGATTTCTTTTTGACTACTATCTTTAGCACTAACAATTTTTCCAGGTGTACCTTTTAAAACAGAATCCCATTTAGATTCAATTCCACTTAATCCTTGATTGTCACTTCCACAAAAACCAATAACGCTAGAAGCAAGGTCACCATAAGGATAATATCGTTTTGTATCTTCATCTATATTAATTCCAACAGATATATCATTTTGATCCATCCAATTTTTTAGTTCATCCACCTTTTCCTGTTCTACTTTTTTTATAATCGTTTCTACTTGTGCATCACTGTTTACTTTTTCCAATGTTTCATTATAATCTAATGCAAAGATATCAGATAAACCTTTTGCAACAGTTTCCTTTAATACTTTTGTTTCTTCATCAGTATCACCTACAATTCTAAGGGGATTAATGGTTATAGTATCTACTTGCGCACTAATAGCTAAAGGATTTCCTGTAGAATCATAAATATTTCCTCTTTTAGGACTAAGAATTTGATTGATTGCTTGTTGTTGATAGGCCATTTCTGTTAAATCCGCTCCATCAACAAATTGTAGATAGCCAATTCTACCTAAAAGTAACACGAAAGTAAGAACAATAACAATAAAAATATTACGCAATTTCGTTGTATAAATTAAATTTTTAGAATCAAATTTACGATTCAAACTAATGACATTAGAATTTTTATCTTTTATGATTTTAGCAAGGCTTTTATTTTTCTCATTTTTGATGACAGCAATACTATTTTTTTCATTATGACTTTTCATCATGTTTGTATTTAAGTTTTTGCTTGTTTCCTTGTTGGTTTTTATAGTAATGTTTTCTTTATTTTTCTTTGTTTTCATCATACCTTTATCTTTTGATTTATTATCTTTTGAGGATAGACCAATATAAATATTTTTGTATTGGATATCATTTTTATTTGTTTTCTTATTTTTGTTTGCTTTTTTTGTACTCATAGCTTCGCCTCTTTTGTTAAATTTTTGCAATTATATTCTATCTTAAAAATAGATAAAAAGCAATAAAGGACACATAATTTTTACAAAATACACTTAAGGTTGTTACAGTTCACAGTCCACTAGGGTTGTGAACTGTAACATTCTGAACAATAACAGTAGTAACAATTTAGACCTCATCATCATAAGGAAGGTGGAATAGCTTATATTTTTAAGATTCTCGGCTACCCTTCGATTCCCATTTAAGAAATTCTAGAGCAAAAACTACAACAATACCCGGAAACAGGACCCTTTATAGTTTTTGCTTAAGAATTTCTAAAATGACTCCGGTCGCATTCGAATTCTTAAAAATATAAGCTATTCCACCTTCCTTATGATGATGAGGTCTAAATTGTTACTAACAGTAACTAAAAAAATGTATAAATATTGAAAAACAAATAGGATTATCATATAATGGATATAAATGAATCCAAATGTATGAATTTATGAGGATTCCAAAAATTGAAAGGGAATAAAGTAATGAGTCAAATATTAGAAGAAACTCAATTGATTATGAAAAAATATAAAATTAAAGCTAAGAAAGCATTAGGACAAAATTTTTTAATAAATCAGAATGTAGTGGATAAAATTGTAGATAGTAGCCATATTACTAAAGAGGACATAGTTATTGAAATTGGTCCCCGGATTAGGAATTTTAACAAAACAACTATTAGAAAAAGCAGGAAAAGTAATTTGTGTTGAACTTGATAAAAAAATGATCAATATACTAACAGACAGATTTTCTCTATACAAAAATTTTGAAATCATTCATGGAGATATATTACAAATACAATTAAATAAACTGATTAAAAAGGAAAAAGAAGAACATGGATATACAACTGCCAAAGTTGTAGCAAATTTGCCATATTATATTACAACACCAATTATTATGAAATTATTGGAAGAAAGATTAGATTTAGAAAGCATTACAGTTATGATACAAAAAGAAGTAGCAAATAGATTAATTGCGACACCTGGAGAAGAAGAAACAGGTGCCATTACGTATTCTGTATATTATTATGCAACAGCTGAAGGCATCATGGAAGTATCAAACGATTCATTTATACCAGAACCAGAAGTAGATTCCAAAGTCATCAAATTAACTTTAAGAAAAGAACCACCAGTAGAAGTCAAAAGCAGAGGCGTTATGTTTAAAATTATCAAAAGTGCTTTTATGCAAAGAAGAAAGACATTATTAAATGCATTAACAAATACAAAAGTATTTATGTCTAAAGAAGAAGGACTAAGAATTTTGAAAGAAGTACATTTAGATGAAAATGTAAGAGCAGAAAAATTAACTTTGGAAAATTTTGCTGAGATAACGAATAAAATCTTAATAGATGAAACAAAAGAGAAGAAATAGTAAAAAAATAAAAAAGGAGAATCTTGTATGTATAAATTAGTAGCAATTGATATAGATGGAACATTGATAACAGATAAGAAAGAAGTAACCCCAAGAACCATAACAACCATAAAAGAGGCAACAAAAAAAGGAATAAAAGTTATCATTTGTAGTGGAAGATCCTTTTACCGATTAGAAAAATATGTAGAGGAAGTCGGATTAAAAAAGGAAAATCAATGTACCATCTGTTTTAATGGGGGAATGATTATAGAAAATACAACAAAAAATCTGATATATTCTCACCCGTTAGATAATAAAGAAGTAAAGGAATTAATACAATTAGGAAAGTCATTAGAATTACCCATGATGATATATGCAAAAGATACACATTATACAGAAAAAGTACCAGATATTATAAAGCAAAATGATAAAAATATGGAAGAATTAAATTTAAAAGTAATGAAATTTGATGAAATAAATTTTCATAAAGAAGAAAATTATATTTATAAAATTTGTTTTATCGATAAACCAGAAATTATTAGAGAAAAAAGAAAAGAAATTCCTAAAGATATAATGCAAAAATATGAAATAACAAGTAGTGTTCCAGAATATATAGAAATTGTTCCAAAAGGAATAAAAAAATCAGAAGGTATAAAAGCCGTTATGCAAATATATGGTATAAAACAAAAAGATGTGATGGCAATCGGAGATGGAGAAAATGATGTAGAAATGTTAAAATTTGCAGGTTTAGGAGTGGCTATGGAAAATGCTAGTGACTATGTAAAGGGATTTGCAGATGTCGTAACAACATCTAATAATGATGATGGAGTGGCAAATGCAATTGAGAAATATATATTGAATGGAGAATAGAAATGGACAAAGATTTTGAAAAATTAGTACAAGAAGCAAAAAAAATAGCGAAAAAGAGAATTTTAAGTGAATATGCTTCTTGTGGTCATGTTGGGTGTGCCTTAATGACCAAAAAAGGAAATGTTTATACAGGTATTTGTATTGATTCAAATTGTAACCTTGGAAGATGTGCAGAATATGCAGCGATTGCAGAAATGTTAAAACATAATGAAAGTGAAATAAAAAAAATTGTTTCCTATTCTGCCAAAGGTGTTATTTATGCACCTTGTGGCAGTTGTAGAGAATTAATTCGTATGGTAAATAATAACAATTTAGAAACGGAAGTTATGGTAAAAGAAAATAAAATTTGCAAGTTAAAAGAATTATTGCCAGAAATGTATATAACAAAAGAGCTCTAAAGTAATGGTATAAAAGTTGATTATTGCAATATTTGGAAATTTATGATAGAATTAAAAAGGTAAATTTTAGTTCGAAAGAAATAACTTTTGTAACTATGTTTTTTAATGCAAAAGTAAGAAGAAGGCAATGTCAACAACTTAAGAAAAAGAAGAAATTTTGATAATGAAGTTTCTTCTTT
>CAMLUB010000112.1 GCA_946486515.1 uncultured Clostridium sp. | reverse complement strand
CTGTTTTTAATTCTGATTCTTGCATTTCTTCAATTGCTGTTATATCTGTTTCATTAACTACTTTAAATTGCATCATCATAACTGTTACTAATGTAAAACAAGCAATTCCAATGGTAATTGTCATAACAATTTTTTCTTTTTTCATCTTTTTTATTCCTTTCACATCCCTATTCTACATTTTGCAAATATTCAAAATTGATAACACCTAAATATTTTGGTATTGTAATATGATTTGATCTTTCTAAAGTAACTCCTACTCCTTGTGATTGCATTAATTCTAAATATCCACCTACTCTTTCAAGTCCTGCTAAGTATTCTGGAAGTCCGATTGCTTTTATAACAAATGGTGCTCCTATGCGTTCTCCATTAATATCTATTGTATTTCCTCTACAAGAAATAGCGGTTGTTAATACCCATCTTTGATCATTTATCGATATGGCTTCTGCTCCTGCATTAATTAATTCATTTACTACACTTAACACATCTAAATCATGTACAATAAATTGGCTTGGATTTAATGTTGATGTTGCTATTCCCTTTCCATCTGTTAATGTAATAATTACCCCTGGTCCAGTTACTTCTGTCATTCCTGTTAATTTATTTCCTTTTGTTATTTGCTCTTGTGCTTTTTCTAATTCTGAATTATTTTGTGTTGCTTCTTCTCTTTGCTTTTCTAATTCTTTTTCTGCATCTTCTAATTGGGCAAATCGATTATCATATCTCTCTTTATATCTTAATATTTCATCTCTTAATTCATTTGCTTCTTGATTCTGACTAATAGTAGAATTTGTATTTCGAATTGTTTTAACTTGTACAACAATTCCTAATGTTAATGCAAAACACATAATTCCTAAAATGATGCTAATTCGATTTTTGTTTAGCATATTTTCACCTCTTTTATATCTTTCTACACACATCTATATGATTATTTTTATTCTATACCTCTTCTCTAAAATATACTTTAAAGTCTCTACTTAAATCTCCATTTGCAAAAATTTCTCCTGTTACATCTTTTTCCTTTTCTAATATTGCTTTTACATATAACATTTTATTACTTAAATTTGATCCATCTCCTAAATGTATCGTTTTCTTGTCTTCTTGCATATATATACTATAATCATTTTTATTACTAATGTCAATACTAGTAACCCTTTCATATAATCCAGAATCATTTATTGCATTCATAATTCTCAATACTATTTCTAATGATTCTAAATCCTCTTCTGAAATTCTATTTCCTATTTTAATGTTTTCTTCTGCTGTCTTCAAACCATATATAATTGGTAAACTTAATTCATTTTGTGCTATTTCTAATATATATCCTTGTGTACTAATATATGCAAATTCTCCAAGTACTGGTATACTGTATTTTGGTTCCCTTTCCATGACTTCAATTTGTACTTTATTTGGTAATACTCTTTTTATTTTCACATCTTCGATATAAGCATTTTCTTTAATTTGATTACCTACTTTTGTTGTTATAAATCGAAATATATTTTGATTGGTTTGAATACCTGCTAAACTAATGATGGTTTGGCTAGGCACTCTATTATTATTTAACACTTCTATGTTCGTTATATTAAAAATTGGTGAACATGTTGCAAACACAATACCACCTATAATAAGTGCTAGTAAAATAACCATTTTAGCAATCCTTTTGATTCTTTTTATTGCTCGATTTCGTTTTTGTTGCTGTTTTGTAAATTGTTTTTTCTTTTGTTCTTCTTGTTTTATTTTATTTTTATTTGTCATTCCAATAACCGTTTCTGTATCAAAATCAAATTCATCATCAAAATCTTGCTTTTTTCTTTCTTCTATTCTTTTTTCTCTTTCCTTGGCTTTTTTTCTTCTCATCATATCATCAATAGCATCTTCTTGTCCATCATTAAAATAATATAAATTTACTTCTTTTTGTTTTCCATGTTTTTCTTGTTTATGTTGTCTTAGCTTTTTTGACAATTTGATACCTCCTTTTGTTAATCATACAGAAAAAAGTCCCTTTTCTCTTAATTTATATAAGAACTTTTTTATATACAATCCTTCTCTCTTGTGATGATTTTAGGGACGGAATAAAAAATCATCGTTTTAGATTTTTATCAATAATGCCAAATATAAGTCTGCTAGAAATAATAACTTTGGCATTTTGAATTTTTGAGACGAAAACGATGATTTTTAACTCCGTCTCTAAAATCACTCCGTCCCCTTAAAATCATCTTTTCTACTATTCATTGTAATCTATATGTCTTATCATACTTCCATGAATATTTTGTATTTTACTTTCAAAATTGTCATATCCTCTCAAAATATACTCAATGTTTTCCACTTTTGATTCTCCTTTTGTTGATAATGCTGCCATAACCAAAGCAGCTCCACCTCTTAAATCAGTTGCTTTTACATTGGCACTATATAATCTTCTAACACCTTTTATGATAGCTGTTCTTCCTTCTATGGTGATTTTGGCTCCCATTCGTATTAATTCTTGCGTATATTTATATCTGTTTTCAAATATATTCTCTACAACCACTGACGTTCCTTTTGCAATGGTTAATGCTGTTGCAAATATAGATTGCAAGTCTGTTGGAAATCCTGGATATGGCATTGTTTTTATATCTGTTGCTTTTAATCTTTTTGGTGCGTTAATTTCTATTTTATTTGCTTGAATATCCATTTTGCATCCACACTCTTCTAATTTATTCACAATTGGAACAATATGATTACTATTGATATTTTCTAAAATTAGATTTCCATTTGTCATTGCTGCCATACATAAAAATGTACCTGTTTCAATTCTATCTGGCATAATGTTATAACTTACATCTTTTAAATGTTTTACACCTATGACTTCAATTTTATTTGAGCCTGCTCCTTTTACTTTTGCTCCCATTTTATTTAAGAAATTTTGTAAATCGATAATTTCAGGTTCTCTTGCTGCATTGGTTATGACAGTTGTTCCTTCTCCTAAACAGCTTGCCAATATAGCATTTTCAGTTGCTCCAACACTTGGAAATTCAAAATCAATTTTTTCCCCATTTATTTTATCACAACTACATGCTATTTTTCCATAGTTTTTGTCAATATTTATTCCTAATTTTTCAAATGCTTTTAAATGTAGGTCGATTGGTCTGGTTCCAATGTCACATCCTCCTGTTTGTGATAGTTTGTGGATACATAAACTTTAAATGGAATGCTAAGCCTCCATTTTCGTAGAGTTCTTTGTACATTTCATCATTTAGGTTGTATTCTTCCTTTTGCTCTTTTGTTATTTCTTTTGGATCAAATACTACAATTTTGTCAAATAATCTTGATAGTTCTTCTTTTGTTAGTCCATTTTTCTTGATGTCATCTATTGCTTTGAAGATTAAATCTTCTTTATCTTCTAATTTGTTTAATGTATTAAACTTGTTTTCAGTTTCTTCTAGTTTTTCTTTCTCGTTTTTTAACTTCTTTTCTAATTCTTGCTTTTTGTCTTTATATATAAATTCTGGAATTAAGTCATTTAACTTATCTTCATATACTTGTTTAAATTGTTTTTTTAATTTTTCTATAGTTTGCTTTGATTTATTTATGTCTTTTTCTAAAGTAACTTTATTTGTATTAATTGCTTTTACATTGTTCATTACAAAATCTTTAAATTCTGGATTGCTAATTAAATTATCTATATAAGCATTTACGATTTGGTCTAAATATTCTATTCTTATTCTGTGTGGTTTGCAACCATAATCTGGTCTTATATCTTTTATAGCACCTTCATTGCTATATTTTTTACATAAATAACTATCTGGTCTTTTTCTTGTTCCACTTGTTCCTTTTCTTTTATACATTGCAGTTCCACATCTTCCACAATACAAAAGTCCTGAGTATAAATTGTTTTCTACATCTACAAACTTGAAACCATTATTATATTTATCACTTTCTTTTTTTCTTTTCTTTCTAATTTTTTGTACTTTTTCAAATAGTTCTTTATCAATAATTGGCTCATGATGGTTTTCAATTATAGTCCATTCTGACTCATCTTTTACTCTTGTTTTTTTAGATTTAAAACTTACTTTTTC
>CAMLUB010000111.1 GCA_946486515.1 uncultured Clostridium sp. | reverse complement strand
TATTTTCTTTTAGTCTACCATTAAAAATATCAGATTTAATTGTCTCTGAAATTTCATTATATTTATTTAATCCACTCATAATCTTTTACCCACACAAATTATTAAATGCAATTAAACCAATTTTTTATAAAGTTCCATTCTGTAATATTCAGAGAATAATATATACTAAGCCCCATACGCTTTCTTTTAATCAGCTTGCTTTCGGACAGTATTTTTAAATGATGTGATATAGTAGCTCCAGTTAGATTAAAATTTTTAACTATATCTCCAGCACTAAGAGTTTTTTTCGCCAATAAGGAAAGGATTTTTCGCCTTGTCTCACTAGATAACGCTTTAAAACAAAGATTTAATGAACCTTCTGTCATTTTTAGTCCCCACTTTATGAATTAAAAATTTTTTCTTATTCGCCTTAAACATAGAGCCAAAATAATTGTTAAGATCAAAAGAAGAACCATCAAAATATATGACGCAATCAACATATGTAGATTAAAAAATTTCATTAAGCACCATATCGAACCGCCAATAATCAAAATACTAAGAAAAATCGTTGAAACCGCAGGTATGCTTTGCTTAATAATATAGGTTACATTTTCCCAATTGTAATTAGGAAATAATAGATTTAAAAATAAGCCTAACATCCCAGCAAATGCGGAAACCGTAATTGGTAATGCCAAGCACAAAATCATTTCTGCTATATTCATTTTAAAAACTATTTCCATAACAAATGCTACTATACATATAACAGGAATTGTCATTGAGAGATGGAATAAATATTTTGCTGTTAATAATTCCCTCAGTGATATGGGAAATGCCTTTAATACATCACGGTTCTTACCTTCTATTGAAATACTGGCATAGGTAGTATTCGACAAAACAATCAGTAAACTTATTGCAAAAATAAGCAGAATTTTAATATTTTGAATTTTAAAAATATTTCCTATCATTTCTACGTACCTAAGAGTTTCTTTAGGCTCAAAGCATGAATATACAGTAAATAACAGAAGCAAAACAATTCCCAGCATGGTATTTATTACATACACAGGAATTGAAAAATATCGTTTCATTTCCCTTATTAAAAGAGAATATAACTTGGTTTTTTCCCTTAATGGTTGTTTTTTTTCAGATTTTCTTTCGCTGGATATTTGTATTCGTATACATTTCTTTTTGTAAGTCATCAAAATATAAGTAAATAGCAAACCGCCAATTAATAATACCATAGTTAGAGATAAGAGCGTTTCTATTTCATGAGTAAAAAATGCCCCCTTAATCATAATCCAAATATCATCAACTCCAATGATCTGTTCATATAAAAAGTTGAGATTTATATTATTAAAAGCAAAAAGCACCAATACCATAAATACAATAAATAAAATCAGATATAAAACACTGCGGACATATGAGATAGACCGAAAAAACTTTGCAAACTGGCTGTGTATGATATACCCAAAAATCACTCCTAGTAATACTGGTATAATCGGCGACACAAGTATATGTATACAATCCATAATACTAAATAAAATATTATATTGGAATGACTCATAGCGGATTAACGGAACAAGCAGCAGGGCAATAGATATAGCAAGCCCCCACAGATATAGGCAAAAAAGTTTTGCAACAACTATATCACGTTCTTTTATTGGATATGCAAATAATATATCAATACTCTTATCTGAATACAGTACACCACTCCCTTTTATAATTGTTGAAAAAAAGATTATGCAACTGCACAAAAGCGTTAAGGGATAAATAGAATAGTTTAATACTTCTTGTGATGATTGAAATATCGAACAAATTTGATAAATTGTTTTAAACCAATAAACTGCGAATATGGACATACCTACTAAAATGGTACATGAAATAGAAATGTAAACTCTTTTTTCCTTTTTTTCACCATGTAAAATTTTATTAAATTTAAAAATTTGTAATAATTCTCTTTTAATAAGCAAATTCAATGTTTTCATTTTCCGTTTATCTCCATAAAAACATCCTCTAAATCACTTGTCCCTAAAATTTCTTTTGTACTTCCACTCCTGATTAATTTTCCATCTTGGATAATTCCAATCTTATTACAAGTTTTTTCAACGACATCCAGAATGTGACTTGAAAATAGAACAGAACCACCTGAAGAACATAATTCTTTCATTAAATATTTTAACTGTATAAATGCTTCCGGATCTAGTCCAACAAAAGGTTCATCTAAAACCAGCAAAAGGGGAGCATGAGCAAACGCACCTATTAAAGTAATTTTCTGTTTCATACCATGTGAATAAGAAGAAATCAAATCGTTCAGTTTATCGCTCATACCTAAACGTTCAGACAAGTCATAAATTCTTTTCTTTCGAGTATGTGTTGGTACGCCATAAATATCACAAATAAAATTTAGATACTGTAATCCGGTCAGATATGTTTCCAAAATTGGAGAATCAGGAACATATGCCATTTTTCTTTTACATTCTGTTGGAGCCGTTTTGATGGATATTCCATTTAAAAGAATATCGCCAGAATCAAAATCATGTATCGTAAGACAGGCTTTTAGCGTAGTCGTTTTTCCAGCACCATTTTTACCTATAAATCCAAATAAATCACCATCTTCTATGGTCATACTCAGATTTGATACTGCTTTCTTCCCATTAGGATATGTTTTGGTTAAATTTTTAATTTCTAGCATAGTGAGAAAGCCTCCTTTAGATTTGCTTATCATTTTGAAAATTTTCAAAATGATAAGCAAAAAAATAATTCCATCCCATTTCTATATGCCACAAGACACATAATCTCAATATATACGCTTATAATGACAGTATTAGAACTACAACTGCTACAATAATCGCAATCACAGGTATTATGTAATACATGAATATTTTGGGTTCTTTCTTTTTGATTAAAGAAAAGCCCGAAATAAGATTTAATAATGCACAAATCAAAGGAATACCAAATACTACAACTGCTTTTGGCAATGTAGAGTTTGCATTACCTGCAGAATCAAAATGAATCGGTACATCTGCTGGTAATTGCCCCCAAAAGACTAAAAAGATTAACAAGGTTGCAAGGCAGATGACACTACCAATGGCTATATGTTTCTTCATTTTCATTACCTCCTCGTATAATGCAGCATTAGAGAATATACCAGCGGCAAGATACCGACTAATATAATGACTAATGGAATGGATACTACTTTCAGTGGACTAATAAAAAGTTGGGCAATGCAAATGATACCTGCTAGAATCCATGTATAACCAGCTAATTTATGAGTTTTATCCCAACTTTTCTCATCATTAAACAGCCACGGAAATTTTAAACCTATATATGGATTTACATGATTTTTAGGAAAATAATTTCCGCTCATAATAAATAACAAACCAACAAAAACATAAATCGCACTATCTGTAATTGAAGATGTTGGAAACATGCTGGAATAGATGGATATAAGCAGCAAAAAAATTGCTGTAAATGGCATAATCCATTTTCCTAATCCAACCAAAAATTTCGCTCCCATCTTTTTACAAACCGTAAAATTTAACCCTATATTAAGAATAATATTAAAAGCAATTCCTGTTAATAAAATAAAATCAATGCGATAATCCAATACCGGTGTATCTACCAAAGGAAAGAATTTGTAAAATGCTATATAAACAAACAAGGTACAAACACATACTAATGTAGTAATTAAAAGCGTTTTCCTATCTTTTTTCATCATCATTAACAGCCCCTTCATTAAATTGCATACACCAAAGAACAATATCCTCAAATACCGATACATTAAGTTTATAGTATATGTACTTTTGTTGTCTTTTCTCAAATACTAAATCAGCCTTTTTTAACAAGGATAAATGATATGAAATCGTCGCATTTGAAATATCAAATTCAGCAGCTATTTCTCCGGCTGACATTTCCCCTCTCTTTTTTAACAGTATCAATATATCCCGTCTTATCGGATCACTTAGTGCTTTGAATACATTAGGTAAGCTCATTTCTATCACCACGTTCTCATTTCGAATAAATTCTAAATGACTTTTTGTATTATACGCCCGATTTTAATGTCTGTCAATATATCAGAAAG
>CAMLUB010000110.1 GCA_946486515.1 uncultured Clostridium sp. | reverse complement strand
AATGTGTTGCAAATGAATGTCTTAATACATGTGGTGTAATATCTTTTGTAATATGTGCTTGTTCTTTATAAAATTTTATAATTTTCCAGAATCCTTGTCTTGTAAGTCTTCCACCATTTATATTGACAAACAATGCTTTTTCATCTTCATTTTTTATTAAAATTCCTCTTGCTTGTTCAATATATTCTCTTAAAGCCTTTAATGACATTGATCCCAATGGAATAATCCTTTGTTTATTTCCACTTTTACAGATAACATATGCTTCTTCTAAATTAACATCATCTATATTTAACGAAATAATTTCTGTTACTCTCATTCCTGTAGCATAAGCAAATTCTAGCATTGCTTTATCTCTTACACCTTTTAAGTCAACAGTATCTGGTTGTTTTAACAATAATTCTACTTCTTTCGCTGATAATACATTTGGTGTTCTTTTTTCTATTTTTGGAGATTGAATGTTTACAGTTGGATCTGCTTTTATTTTTTTATTTTTCAATATAAATTGATAGAAAGAACGAATTGACGCAATACATCTAGAAATACTTGATGGTTTTTTCCCTTGTTCTTGCAATCCTTTTATATAATTTTGCATGTCTTCTTCTTTTACTCGATTATAGTGGATGCCATTTTCCTCTAGATATTTTCTAAATTGTTTCAAATCTCTTTTGTATGATTGTAATGTATTGTCTGATAGTTTCTTATCATTTGCTAAAAAGTTAAAAAAGAATTTAAGTTGTCTTTCCATTTTTTTCCCCTACCTCTATATTTTTTAAATTGTATTTACATAAACTATATATGTTATATCAGACTATTAAAAAAAAGTAAATACATTTTTGATATTTTTTAAAAATATTTGATAACCATCTTCAATATACTAGTAGACATAAATATTTCTATTATAGATGCTATCGCTAATATAATTAACATAATGACAGAAAATATGGTATGTCTTAATATCTCTATTTTTACATTTTCTTTTGTTTTATCTTTCACAATAGATTTATACAATTTAATGCCACTTACTGCTAATGCCAAAATAGCAGGAATGAGTAAAATGTTTTGCAACAATAAGGTTACCAATACAAAACTAATTCCTTTCCCTAATCCCATAATCGTATTACATAATGCAATCGTATATCCTAGACAAAAACCTCGATATAGAATAATCGCAAATACAATAGGGATACCAATAACGGTTGTTCCAAAAAACCAAATAATAATTGCCAATCCTATATTTTGTATCATGGAATTTTTTAATAATTCTATATGATTTACACTTTCCAGTCCTTTAAATTTTTCTATAAACTGGTTTAAATAATTGGTTATTTCTGTCTTAGGCGTTTCCTGCAAATGGTTGATAAAAAAAACTCCACTAAATATGCCAATGACAAATATTAAAAAAATGATAACATATTCTTTTTTATTGTTTATCACATGTTCTTTTATTATTTTTAATACTTTAAGTTGTTTCTTTTCTCTCATAAAAATCTCCTTATCGTTTATACATAATGTGTATTCGATAAGAAGATTTATAGAACTATTTTTTATAATATGACCACAGAATCATCCATATCTACTCTATTTAAAAAGCAACAGTAGTATGATTCATGATTAAACTACTTTTCCGTAGTTTCCTCCACCACCAGATTGTACTTTACATTCTCCATTTCTAGCTCTTTCGATTGTCTCTGCAATTTTTTCTCCAACAACTGCTTCTAGATCATCTTTTGATAATTTATGAAGAATATTCATCTCTGTATCAAAAGTGTCTAATAATTTCGTAATCGTTTTTCCACCTACTCCTGGAATAAATCCTAAAGGAATTTGATATACATATGGTGGTCTATTTTCTGGACTTTTTGATTCTTGTTTATCACGAATTAATTCAATTCTATCAAAAACACCAAAAGTCACATTTTTTCCGCCACAATATGGACAGACTTCTACTGGTTCTTTTGTTTCTATTGCTTTTTCACAATCATCACAATAGGTTCTATGATATTTTCCAAGTTTTGGATCTAATCCATAATTGGCTACTACTTTTCTTCCATCTTCATTTTTTAGAGCTTTTACAATTTCTTTGAATGAAATATCCTCTACTTGCATTTTATTATATTCTCTTGCAATCTTTGGTAAAGAATGTGCATCTGAATTCGTAACAAACGTTTTATTTTCTAATTCAGAAATCATATCTGCTAAGTAAGTATCTGAACTTAATCCTAATTCTACTGCAAAAATTTTATCATATTTTTCTTTAAATATATATTGTAACCTATCTGTACAATTCCCATAATAACTCTTATGTGGTGTAAAAATATGAGCAGGTATCAAAATCCCATGATATCTTTCTACCATATCTATTAAATCATATCCTGATAAATCAGATCTTTGTGTACTTAATGTAATATTCTTTAAATGATGGCTTAATTCATTTGAAAACCCTTTAATATCTGTTAAATGTGGAAAAAAACAAATATTATGTGCTGCACCTTTTTTTCCATTTCTTCCTTCTTCTGAAGTTTCTACCTCACTTCCTAAAAGAATACAAACTTTATCCTTATAGATAATGCCTCCATCTTGTAATTCATAAGCATCTCCTGTTTTTAAAAAGTTCTCAATATCTTCTATGACATAAGGTGATGCACAATCAATAATTCCTACAACATTAATACCTTTTCTTTCTGCACATTCTTTTGCAATGTTTGCAAAATTCAAAGATCTCGCTGCTGTTATTTTGATTGGTTTTCCATTTTCGCTTCTTCCTATGTGTACATGTAAATCTGCAAATATTTCGTACATTTTTCTCTCCTTTTTCCTAAAATGGAACGATTTGACACGTCCCTATCGTTCCATTTTTTGTTTTTCCCCCTGCATATTTTCTTCAGCTATATGTGCTAATATTTTTCTTGTTGTTTCTTCACTAAATAATGGCCTATTAGCATCTTTGAACATTTCACCTTTTACTTCTTTTCTATAATTCTCTACTGCTTTATCTATTTTAGGTTCATATTCATAACATACTTTTTTAATAAAAGCCTTTATATTATCGGATTCATTATGTATTTTTACTAATCTTCTCAAAGATTTCATGGAAGTTAAATCACTTAATTCTATTTGTTCCATCATTTGAACAAATTCTCCAAATGTATGTAAGAATCGATTATATTGATCTTTTAAATTTCTATGTTCTAATAAAACCATTGCTTCATCTGGTTGAAATCCAATTCTTTCTGGTCTATTTAATAACATTCCTCCAAATTGGTCCACTAATTCTAATACATCACTTTCTCTTTCTCTTGGATTACTATTACTATATCGATTGATTTCTTCACATATCTTACAAAATCTTTTATCAAATCCTAATGTTAATAAATAGTCTGCGCCTTCTTTAGCATATGAATGAATTTTTTCTATATCTTGTGCATTATCTACTTTTTTACAATTACATAATAGGCAAGCCGTCATGATTAAATTTTTATCAACATCTACTTTCATATAGTCTACAAACATTCTGGCAATTTCTGTTTTAAATACAACTGATTTGTCAAAGAATATTCTCGTCTTTTTTGCTAAATAGTATGTAATTTCCATTTTAGAGGCTAAATCTCGTTCGTCTAAAATGTAATCAGCAAATGTATCCATATGCTTCCTCCTTCGTTAAATTCTCATACAATTTTATTATATATGAACAGAATACTTTTTTCAACATTTTTTTTGAATGTCATAGAATTGTAATAAAAATACATTGTATATTTACTATCACTTATTTTTTTCTACTATTCCATATCTAATTTCTAGAAAATCTATATAATTATAACAATTTATATTTGTATTTTCTTTAAACATATAGTATAATATCACTTGAAAATATGAGTTTAGAGGTATGCTATGAAACATGTAAAATTTATATCCCATCATGAAAAAGAAACATTAGATTTTGGAAAAACATTAGCTAGTTTGTTACAAAAAGGTGATACTGTTGTTTTATCAGGAGAACTAGGTTCAGGAAAAACAAAATTAACTGAAGGGATTTTGACATATTATGGATTAGAAGATGAAATTTCTAGTCCTAC
>CAMLUB010000109.1 GCA_946486515.1 uncultured Clostridium sp. | reverse complement strand
AAAAATATTGTATAATTTGTAAATTACTGATATAATGTTATCATAAAAAAATGTAAAAAACAATGAAGAAAGGTTTTTTTATGGAAAAGGTTATTATATATACAGACGGTGCATGTTCAGGAAATCCAGGACCTGGTGGATGGGGTTCTATTTTAATGTATAAAGAAAACACAAAAGAAATATTAGGAGGACAAAAAAATACAACGAACAATGTAATGGAATTAACAGCTGTTATTGAAGCACTTAAATTATTGAAGTTTCCTTGTGAAGTAGAAATATATAGTGATAGTGCCTATGTTGTAAATGCCTTTAATCAAGGGTGGATATATAATTGGATAAAAAATGACTGGAAAACATCAGGAAAAGAACCAGTTAAAAATAAAGAAATTTGGCAAGAATTATATGCTTTGACAAAAACACATAAGGTAAAATTTATTAAGGTAAAAGGGCATAGTGATAATGAATTTAATAACAGATGTGATGAAATGGCAAGAAATGCAATTAAGAATTTAGAATAAACAGAGAAAAGGAGATGTAAAATGATAATAGAACAATTTATATTTACAGTTGTTTCACTTGCAATTTTTGTATACATGTTCTTTCAAATGATAAAAAACAATGATACAAGTTATATTGTCATTTTAATATTAGAAGCGATTGGAATTGCACTAAACTTTTTAGGATTTGCACTTTTTATAGAATTAAATATGCTTTTAAATATATTAAAATATGTGGTTTCAATTGCTATACCAGGAATTGTCATCATAATAGAAAAGAGAGGCATGACATTAATTGAAATCATGAATATAGCAAGAGCAAGGATATACTTAGCAGTGGGTAACGATAAAAAAGCAAAAGAGGCTTTACTAAATTTAGTTTCAAAAATACCAGATAGTTATAAAGGACATAAAATGCTTGCAGAATTATATGAAAAAGAAGGTGGAATGCGAAAAGCAATTGATGAATATGTACAGGCAATTGATATTAATAAAAAAGATTATGAATCTTATTATAAAGTAGCAGAATTATTAAACAATTTAGATAAAAAAGATGAAGCAACAGAAATGTTATTTAACTTATTAAATAATAAGCCAGACATGTATAAGGCAACCCAATTATTGGGGGAAATTTTAATTTCTAAAGAGATGTATAAAGAAGCAGTCAATGTTTATCAAGAAGCTTTAAAATATAATCCTGTCAGCTATGAAATAAACTATAATCTGGGAATTGCTTATACAATGTTAAATGATTTTCAAAATGCTAAAATCTGTTATGAAAAAGCAGCTGAAATTAATTCTTTGCTATATAATGCCAAATATTCTCTAGCAGAAATTGCATTAATTTATAAAGATATAGAAGAAGCTGAAAAAAGATTTTTGGAAACAATTGAAGAAGATGAATTATCAGCAGATGCTTATTATGAATTATCAAAAATAAGCTTAATGAAAGGGGATAAGGAAACTGCTATTAAGTATGTGAATACAGCTATTGATATTGCTTCTAAAAAAATAGTGGAAAAAGTAAAAAAAGAACCATTATTTATACCAATTATGGCAAGAATTTCTATTCCATTTAACTTAGAAAATCAAGAAGAAAAAGAAACAAAATTAACAGAAAAAGAAATAAAAGCAAAAGAGCATTTAGAAGAAATGGTGGATATCACAAGGCACTTAAGCTACAATGATATTAATTTGTTAAAGAAGAATTTAAAAGAACAACAATTTAAAAATATTCAATTAGAAAAAGAACAAGATGAAAGACAAAGGTAAGAAAACGTAAGTTTGCTATATATAAAAAGTCTTAAATAGATCTAAGATAAAAGTGGATATATTTTCCTATACAATAAAAATACTCATAAAATCTTATGACCATACTATAATGTATAAGAAGGAGGATTTTATGAGTATAAATTTTTGCCTTATAGGAGGAGATTTAAGAACTTTTTTTTTAGCAAAGATATTATCTAAAGAAAAATATGAAGTCAAACTATATGGTTTTGATAATTTAGAAACTTTTAAGCAATGCGAAAAATATGATGAAATGATTAGAAATTCTAGCAATATTGTTCTGCCAATCCCATTTTCTAAAGATAATCAGTATGTCAATATGCCATTCTCTAATAAAGTTATTGCAATCAAAGAAATATTCTATTATCTGGAAAATAAAACCATATTTGTTGGGAACATACATAAGGAATTAGAGGAAGAATTACATAGAAAACATAATCAAGTAATTGATTTTATGAAAAAGGAAGAATTTGCTATATTAAATGCAATTCCAACAGCAGAGGCTACAATTGAGATCATTCTAAAAAATACGAAAAAAATATTACAAAATGCAAATTGCTTGATATTGGGATTTGGAAGAATAGGGAAAGTTTTAGCATATAAGCTAAAAGGTCTATCTGCCAAAGTAACTTGTATAATAACAAGTGAAATAGAAAAGGCATGGGCAATAGCATATGGATATGAAACTATATCTATAGAAAATTTACAAAAAAACTGTACAAAATTGAAACAGTATGATATAATCATAAACACAATTCCTAAAATAATATTGAAAGAGGAATTAAAGGAAGTTAAGAAAGAAACAATAGTCATAGATTTAGCTTCAAAGCCTTATGGAATCGATAGAAAAATAGCAGAACAAGAAAAATTAAACTTTATAGAAGCATTAGGATTACCACGGAAAATCGGCACCAATGACATCAGCAAAATATATGAAAGATATTATAAAACAATATATATGAAAAAAATACAACAAAGATAAATAGTAAATCACAAGGGAAGGAGACATTTATTGTTAGATGGAAAAAAATTTTTTCTATCTAACAAATAAATGAGATTGCACAGAAAAATTGCGTAGCAATTTTTCGCGTCGACAAATCTTAACACTCTTGTGAGAACTTAAATAGACATAGTTAAATAAAAAGAGAAGAGGAAGTTCTCACAAAGTGAGATTTGTCTAACCTAAGTGGAAATGACCTAAAGGTAAGGTGTGTCCTAAAAATAAAAGAAAAACAAGAAACCAACTAAAGCAAAGATGAACAATAAATCACAAGGGGAGGGGACATTCCTTAACCTAAGTAGAAATGACCTAAAGGTAAGGTGTGTCCCCTGACATTAGAAAAAAGGAGAGAAAAGATATGTTTTTAGATATTATAAAATCTATTATATTTGGAATTGTAGAAGGAATTACAGAATGGTTACCAATTAGTAGCACAGGGCATTTAATTTTAGTGGAACAGTTTTTAAAATTTGAAAATGTTTCACCAGAATTTTGGTCAATGTTTCAAGTAGTTATTCAATTAGGAGCAATTCTAGCAGTTGTACTACTGTATTTTAAGAAGATATGGCCATTTACGAAACATAAAGAAAAAGCAATAAAACCAACAGGAATCCTATCTTACTTTGACAAAAATATTATGAATCTATGGGGAAAGATCTTAGTAGGCTGTGTACCAGCAGCCATTATTGGTTTATTATTTGATGAAACCTTTGAAGCTTTATTTTATAACCCTACTTGTATAGCCATTGCTTTAATTGTATTTGGTATAGCATTTATTGTTATAGAAAATTGGAATAAGAATAGAAAAGGGGAAAAAGATAAAAATTCTGATATTACTTATAAAGATGCTTTAATTATTGGTGTATTTCAATTACTAGCAGCTATTTTTCCAGGAACTTCACGTTCTGGAGCGACCATCATTGGCGGATTATTAATTGGGTTATCAAGAGCAAATGCTGCTGAATTTACATTTTATTTAGCAATTCCAACCATGTTAGGAGCTAGTTTATTAAAATTAGTAAAATTTGGAATAGTATTTACAGGAGCAGAAATTGTTATCTTATTAGTTGGAATGGTAATATCTTTTGTAGTATCCATGTTTGTAATCAAATTCTTAATGAATTATATTAAAAAACATGATTTTAAAGTATTTGGGTATTACAGAATTATACTAGGAATTATTGTAATTAGCATATTTCTTTTTTGCATAAAATAATATGGTGAAATAAAAAAAGTTGCCAAAGGGGACGGGTGATGATTTTAGGGACGGAGCTGATGATTTTAGG
>CAMLUB010000108.1 GCA_946486515.1 uncultured Clostridium sp. | reverse complement strand
ATATAAAATGGATAAAAGATAATATCCAAATAAGAAGAAGTAAACGAATTTCTAAAATTATAGAAAATCTAAAAGATATGATATCTGTTACACTTTCGGCACAAATTATGATTCTTCCGATTATGCTTTATCATTTTAATATGATAGGAATATATTTTGTGCTAACCAATATTTTAGCTAGTATGATTATTGGTCCCATTATGTTTTTATCTATTTTATTTATTTTTAGTTCATTTATTCATTCACAAATTTCACAGTTCATTTCTATTTTTTTATCATTAGGCATCAAATGTTTAATACAAATTTCTAATTTAGCCAATTTACCATTTTCAAAAATATATGTTCCTACACCAAGTGTTTTATTTATTATTATCTATTATATTATAATTTTGGTGGGAAATCAGATATACATGATTTATGCTAACAAATATTTGAATAATACAAAAAGAAGAGTAAAAAATCTAATAGCACTGATGAAATATAAATTATATGAGAAAAAGAAGAAAACAAAGAAAATATATCAGAAAATTTTCCAAGAAAAAAATGGAAAGGCATTTCTTATCAAGACGTACAAAGTAATTTTTTTAGTTATTTTCTTGATAGGAATGTATCAATTTCCTAAAGATTTAGCAATTCACTTCTTAGATGTAGGACAAGGAGATTCTTGTTTTATCATTACACCAAATCATGAAACCATTTTAATTGATGGAGGAGGAAGTACATCAAATACATTTGATGTGGGAAAAGATACACTCCTTCCTTATTTATTAGATAGAGGATATACAAAGATAGACTATATATTTATTTCTCATTTTGATCAAGACCATGTAGGTGGAGTATTATCACTATTAGAAGAATTGAAAATAGGACAAATATTTATTAGTAAACAGGAAGAAACCAGTGACAATTATGAGGAATTTTTAGGAGAAGTAAAGAAAAAAAATTTACAAGTACGAGAAGTAAAAGCAGGTGACAAAATTACAATAGGAGATGTTACCTTCCATATATTATGGCCAATCGAAAAACAAATAGAAGAAAATCAATTAAATAATAATGCTATGGTAATGAAATTACAATATAAAGATTTTAGTATGCTATTTACTGGTGATATAGAAGAAGTGGCAGAAAAAAAGATGTTAAATACTTATGAAAATGATTTAGATATATTAAAAGCAACGGTATTAAAAGTAGCACATCATGGTTCTAAAAGTTCATCAACAGAAGAATTTTTAAAAGCGGTGAATAGTAAAGTAGCAATCATTGGTGTAGGAGAAAATAATATGTTTGGACATCCAAGCAATGCCGTTTTAGAAAGATTACAATCATTTCGGTATGCAGATATTTAGAACAGATAAAAATGGAGAAATTAGCATAAATGTTAATCATAAAGGAAGGGGTTGCGTGAGAAAATTTATAGAAAACTGAAAGTTTGCGTTAAGGTTAAAGTTTTAAATGATATATAAATGATATTTTTTATTGTTCGTTACAATTCACAGCCCAATAAAGGACAGGGAAAGGTTATGTTATTCTATATTTCATAAATTTCTCGGCTCAATGCATACTTTAGCCTTTCTAAATCTAAAACAAACGAGCCTCTCGCTATTCCCGCTTCCTCATTTGTTTTAAATTAAGAAAGGCTACAAGTATTCCAATCACATTCGAAATTCATTCAATCTAGAATAACATAACCTTTCCCTGTCCTTTATTGGGCTGTAAATTGTAACTATTGTTGTTGAATAGGAAAAATCGAGTTTTTCCTATTCAACAATGTCGCTTCGCTCTAACGATTGCACACAAATTTTACTAATGTAAAATTTGGCGCCGAACAATAACGAGGGCTTTAAAATGTTAAGAGCAGAGAAAATATTAAAAAAAGCCCGCTATTGTTCAGATAGTTTACAAAGAAATGCAACTAAAAATAGTTGCAAAATATAAAAGAAGGGAGTATAATAAAATAGGTAAATTAGAAAAAGAAATAGAAAGACTAAAAGCAAAACCAAAAGATTATACATATGAAGAAGCAAAAACATTATTAAATAAATTAGGATTTTATGAAAATAATAAAGGAAGAACTTCTGGTTCGAGAGTAGAATTTTGTAATGAGAAAATTCAAAAAATCGAAATACATAAACCGCATCCAAGTAACATATTAAAACCATATCAGATAAAAATAATATTAGATAATTTAAAAGAATGGGAGGTAATATAAATGAAAAATATTATGAAATATCGAGGATACTGGGCAGAAATCAAATATAGTGATGAAGATGAATGTTTTTGTGGAGAAATAGAAGGGTTAAAAAATGATAGTATTTCATTTGAAGGAGAAACCGTTCAAGAATTAAAAAAAGATTTCAAAGATGCCATAGACCATTATTTAAGTGTATGTGAGGCAAATCATTGGAAACCAGAGAAACAAGCAAAAGGATCTTTGAATGTAAGATTAGGTATAGAACTTCATAACAAAGCAAAAATGAAATCCGTTGAAAAAAATATTTCTATTAATGAATTGATAAAACAAGCTGTTATTGCTTATTTAAAAGCAAATTAAAAATTTGTTGCCAAAAGGGACGTGCCATTTTGGCAACTTTTTTTGTGTCTTTATTGTTAAAAATACACAAAAATGTATAAAGGAGAAAAAAAGGTAAATAATACTATAAAAGGTGAGAAAAGGTAAAATTGATAATTATAAGGACTTTAAATCAATTTAATCTTTGGAAAGGAATGTAAGAAAATGAAAAAAAGTATAATCATTTCAGCTAGTATCGTATTATTTATCTTAGGAATCGTCATTGGTGCTATTTTAATAAAGAATTTTTCAGAAGAAAAAGAGAAAACAGAAATAGCAGAACAAAATCAAGAAGAAATTTATGATGAATGTACAGATGAATATGAAGAAATGGTACGAGGTAACACATTAGTAGAGGAGACAAGCTCAGAAGGTGAAAAAATATCTCCCAATTGTTCTATCATATTTAGAAGACATTACAATGATTGTCGGGCATACGATTGAACAATATTCTAGTATTCCAACAGAATTGGTAAATAAAACAGAGGAGGATTTGCAAGAACAATATCAAGGGTGGACAGTTGAAGAATTCTCACGAAATCAGATTATTTTATATAGAGACTTTGATAGTGAATGTGGAGAACATTATGTCTTAAGAGAGAAAGATGGAAAAGTGGTTGTATATTTGAGAACAGGAGATACAGAAGAATTAGTGGAAGAAACAGATATCGCAACAGAATTCTTAACAGAAACAGAT
This sequence comes from uncultured Clostridium sp., assembly GCA_946486515.1. GTDB lineage: Bacteria > Bacillota > Clostridia > TANB77 > CAG-508 > CAG-269. The sequence continues at coordinate 841 of CAMLUB010000108.1, read as the reverse complement.
AGAATTGAATTACAAAATGGTATTGAAGCAAATGGAAGAGTGGAATTAAATCAATTAATTGAAGACTATGAGTAAATGTTATAAATATGGGATAATATTAATATGTAACTAGTTGTACCACCTGCCCAAAGGATATTTGGGCAGAAAGGTAGGAATTGCAACGGGCTTGGTAGAATCTACCAAGCCTTAAGGAAACGCCTCTAGCGGGCGTTTCCATTTTTTTTTCTATCCCTTTTCTCTTTTTTATCAATGGTAACTTCTTTATTTAAATCTTCTTTATCAATAAATCCTTTTTTATAAACATCTTTTACATACATAACTAAAGAAAACACAGTAGCAAATAAAGCTAAGTAGAATAACCATAAATCTAAATTAGACCATATAGAATCTAAGTTAAATTGGTTAATTAATAATGAACATACAATGGCAACATAGAAAAGCACAGTTGCTAACTTTCCATACCATTTGCTATATACCACAACATCTTTACCATAAAGGAAAGATGCACCTGAAATCATAATTAATTCCTTTAATAACACAACTGCTAATATCCAAATAGGAATAATATGGATTAAAGTTAAAGAGGCAAGTGTTGCAATTTGTGTTAATTTATCTGCTAAAGGATCCATTAATTTTCCAAAGTTTGATATTAAATTAAATTTTCTTGCAATACATCCATCCGCAATATCTGTGACACCAGATACTGTGAAGAATATGAAGGCAAGGATATAATTTCCATTAAAAATATTTACTACAATAAATGGTATCAATAAAAATCGAATAATGGTTAGTGCGTTTGGTACATGTTTTAACATAAAAATCTCCTATTTTATTTCAAATT